>NZ_PTSB01000003.1:0-210349 GCF_002965125.1 Escherichia sp. MOD1-EC6162 | reverse complement strand
TTACCAGGGACAGTACCTCGACAGGGAAACGGGGCTGCACTACAATCTGCACAGGTACTATGATCCGGATGTCGGGCGGTTCATAGTAACGGATCCGATAGGGCTAAGAGGCGGGTTAAACTTATATGCTTATGCGCCTAATCCAGTAAGCTGGATAGATCCGCTGGGTCTTAAATGTGGTGAATTAAGAAACCGTCGTCAGGCACTAAATAAAGCAAAAGATCTTGCGGGCATACCTCGTTCACAGCAACCTAATAGGCAATGGACAGTTGGAAATGATCCTAGAAGAAGGGGACAAACAAATTATAAATACTCAGAAGATTTAGGGTCTCATGGGCGATATTATGAATATACAGATGCCTACGGACATAAAAAAGTTGTAGTCGAGCACACGGCAGATCCTAGGGCACCTGGCCCTCACGCACATGCAGGACAACCTAAACCGGGCGCTGATCCTAGAACATACGATTTCAAAAGTGATAGATATCAGAAAATCAATGACCCTGTAACTAAGGATCATCATATATATTATGAAAATTAGTCTTGAAGATAAATTAAATTTAATTAGAGCAAAAGATTATGCTTCTAAATTAAATGGTGTCACTTCCTTTGAGGTATCATTCTTACGTAAGAATGACTTCATGTGGCATCGAGAAATGCTAATGGCAATAAATAAAACCGATAATATTATTGAAAGGAAAATTTTCAATTTACCTTTCAATATTAATGATCTAGCGAGAGATGTTGAAAGTACACTGAATGTGAAAAAAGATATTCTTTGCAATATATTCTATAATGGAGAGGTTTGCATATCTCTTCATGTCGAAAATTTTTCAAATTTCATATTGAGTTTGTTTTCGATAAATGAAACATATGATCTTTCATTAGCATTTACATCTCCTGATCGACTAATAGTTTTAAGTGATAATGAATATGATGTTCAGTTATATTATATTCATAAATAATTAATGTATGGCAAGATGGCCGGGAAAGATAAGATCTTCCCGGTTTTTTATTATTTAGCTTTCGTTCAGCACACTAAACATTCCGTCTCGCATCCCCTTAGCTTACTGTTTAACCTGATAAAGTTACCTGCGCAGTTCCTGTACTTCGTTGTTATCCGCGAGCAGGAGCAGGCAACCTTCCGGGGTCTTCACGGTAACGCCCGTGCCGATCTAGGCAGGGAAAGATCACGTAACGCAGCTTTTTTGTACTAAATAATTCGCACTAAATGTTCAATAATTGAGATATCCCTTATTACCTAAAGCTGTTTTTCATTGCTTATACATGATCAAATACTCCTTACATAATTAAGGAGAACAAAATGGAATTAAAAAAATTAATGGAACATATTTCTATTATCCCCGATTACAGACAAGCCTGGAAAGTGGAACATAAATTGTCTGATATTCTACTGTTGACTATTTGTGCCGTTATTTCTGGTGCAGAAGGTTGGGAAGATATAGAGGATTTCGGGGAAACACATCTCGATTTTTTGAAGCAATATGGTGAATTTGAAAATGGTATTCCTGTTCACGATACTATTGCCAGAGTTGTATCCTGTATCAGTCCTGTAAAATTTCATGAGTGCTTTATTAACTGGATGCGTGACTGCCATTCTTCAGATGATAAAGACATCATCGCAATTGATGGAAAAACGCTCCGGCACTCTTATGACAAGAGTCGCCGCAGGGGAGCGATTCATGTCATTAGTGCGTTCTCAACAATGCACAGTCTGGTCATCGGACAGATCAAGACGGATGAGAAATCCAATGAGATCACAGCTATCCCTGAACTTCTTAACATGTTGGATATTAAAGGAAAAATTATCACAACTGATGCGATGGGGTGCCAGAAAGATATTGCAGAGAAGATACAAAAACAGGGAGGTGATTATTTATTCGCTGCAAAAGGAAATCAGGGGCGGCTTAATAAAGCCTTTGAGGAAAAATTTCCACTGAAAGAATTAAATAATCCAGAGCATGACAGTTACGCAATTAGTGAAAAGAGTCACGGCAGAGAAGAACTCCGTCTTCACATTGTTTGCGATGTCCCTGATGAACTTATTAATTTCACGTTTGAATGGAAAGAGCTGAAGAAATTATGCGTGGCAGTCTCCTTTCGGTCAATAATAGCAGAGCAAAAGAAAGAGCCAGAAATGACGGTCAGATATTATATCAGTTCTGCTGATTTAACCGCAGAGAAGTTCGCCACAGCGATCCGAAATCACTGGCACGTGGAGAATAAGCTGCACTGGCGTCTGGACGTGGTAATGAATGAAGACGATTGTAAAATAAGAAGAGGAAATGCAGCAGAATTATTTTCAGGGATACGCACATCGCTATTAATATTTTGACGAATGATAAGGTATTCAAGGCAGGGTTAAGACGTAAGATGAGAAAAGCAGCTATGGACAGAAACTATCTGGCGTCAGTCCTTGCGGAGAGCGGACTTTCGTAATTTTGCCCTGGTTATTGGGGCCAGTGAGGGTAAAGAATCTCAATGGGTTCGAGTTGAACTTAGCGATGGGAAAATACATGGGCATCCCACATCACTCGATGAATTCCGAAGGCTAACAACACCATGAACATTGATTTCTTAGGAAAAAAAGGGAATGTTGTTTTTAATGACTTTTCCCTGAAGCAAAGCATCCCTCTTAATGAACAGCGAGATGAACTTAAGGAAGATATGCTCCAGGTTGAATATCCAGGTGGGTATCTTTTGGATGTTGGGTGGCGACCATCTTTTGATATAAATGGGAAGTTTTATATTTGTTTAATAAAGGATTTTGATTGGGATATTCCCATTTATAATGGCTCTGCGAAAGATATTGTCTCATTATTATTTGAAATTAACCAAGTTATAAATAAACTTTAAAAAAGCTGGGAGGAAAATTAAATCTTCCCGGCTTTTTATTATTTAATTCTCGTTTAGCACACTAAACGCCCCATCACACATTCCTACAACAGGATTAACTCCACAAATCTCATTTCCCATCGTCTACACTTACTCCTGTAAACCGTTCAGGAGCAGTAATGGATCACCAACTATTAGATGACAGCCCCCTTATCCGCATTTTTGCTTTGCATGCGTTACACAATCTCAAAGAGCGAGGCTTAACGCGCGGGGCGCTTCTCGATTATCACAGCCGCTATAAACTCGTCTTTCTGGCTCATTCCCAGCCTGAGTACCGCAAACTTGGCCCGTTTGTGGCTGATATTCACCGGTGGCAAAATCTGGATGACTATTACAACGAATATCGCCAACGCGTAATTGTTTTGCTTTCTCACCCCGCCAACCCGCGCGATCACACCAACGTTTTGATGCACGTTCAGGGTTATTTTCGCCCGTACCTTGATTCTACAGAACGCCAGCAACTGGCTGCGCTTATCGACAGTTATCGCCGTGGCGAGCAGCCTCTTCTTGCGCCGCTGATGCGTATCAAACACTATATGGCGCTTTATCCTAACGCCTGGCTTTCAGGGCAGCGTTATTTCGAACTTTGGCCGCGTATTTTTAACTTGCGCTATGCAGGAGTTTTATGACCACCCATCTGGTCTGGTTCCGCCAGGATTTACGTCTGCACGATAATCTGGCGCTGGCGGCTGCCTGTCGCAATCCGTCTGCACGCGTGCTGGCGCTGTATATTGCTACACCTCGTCAGTGGGCGACGCATAATATGTCGCCGCGTCAGGCTGAATTTATCAATGCTCAACTTAATACACTGCAAATCATGCTGGCGGAAAAAGGCATTCCCTTGTTGTTTCATGAAGTGGATGATTTTGCCGCCAGCGTTGAAATGGTTAAACAGGTGTGTGAGGAAAACCGCGTAACCCATCTGTTTTATAACTATCAGTACGAGGTGAACGAGCGAGCGCGGGATGCCCTGGTTGAGAAAACGTTGCATAACGTGGTGTGTGAAGGATTTGACGACAGCGTGATCCTGCCACCGGGCGCGGTGATGACCGGCAATCATGAGATGTACAAAGTTTTTACTCCGTTTAAAAATGCCTGGCTGAAACGGCTGCGGGAAGGGATACCGGAGTGCGTCGCTGCACCAAAAGTTCGTAGTAGCGGATCGATAGCGCCCCCGTCATCCATTACGCTGAATTATCCCTGTCTGTCTTTCGACGCAGCGCATTTTCCGGTGGAAGAAAAAACGGCGATTGCACAATTACGCCAGTTTTGCCAGAGCGGTGCCGGAGAGTATGAGCAACAAAGAAATTTTCCGGCAGTGGAAGGCACCAGCCGTTTGTCCGCCAGCCTGGCCACGGGAGGATTATCGCCTCGTCAGTGTTTGCATCGCCTGCTGGCAGAGCAACCGCAGGCGCTGGAGGGCGGGGCGGGTAGCGTCTGGCTTAATGAGCTGATCTGGCGTGAGTTCTACCGCCATCTGATGACGTATCACCCCTCGCTGTGTAAACATCGCCCGTTTATTGCCTGGACCGATCGCGTCCAGTGGCAGAGTAACCCCGCGCATTTAAAGGCCTGGCAGGAAGGCAAGACCGGCTATCCGATTGTTGATGCTGCCATGCGCCAGCTTAATGGCACTGGCTGGATGCATAACCGTCTGCGGATGATTACTGCCAGTTTTCTGGTGAAAGATTTGTTGATCGACTGGCGCGAAGGCGAGCGATATTTTATGTCGCAACTGATTGATGGTGATTTGGCTGCCAATAACGGCGGCTGGCAATGGGCGGCTTCTACCGGAACTGATGCCGCGCCGTATTTCCGTATCTTTAACCCGACAACTCAGGGCGAGAAATTTGACCGCGAAGGTGAGTTTATCCGCCAGTGGTTACCGGAACTGCGCGATGTGCCGGGGAAATTGGTGCATGAGCCGTGGAAATGGGCGGAGAAAGCAGGCGTGAGGCTGGATTATCCGCAACCGATTGTTGATCACAAAGAAGCGAGAGTACGAACGTTGGCAGCGTATGAGGCTGCGAGGAAGTGGAAATAACAGACGCGTCAGGCAATTGTGCCCGGATGCCGGATGCCGGATGCCGGATGCCGGATGCGGCGTGAACGCCTTATCCGGCCTACTAAATAGTGCAAAATCAATATATTGCAGGGGACTCCAGGCCTGATAAGACGCGTCAGCGTCGCATCAGGCACCGGTGTTGACTTATTAAGACTCCAGCGCCAGCGCACGGTTTCTGAACTTAAGCGCCTGGTACAGCCAAATCATCAGTACCAGCCCCACACAAGCCAGCGCACCCCAGGTGATTTGATCGAACACTTCAATATATGCATTGATGGAGTAGTTGATCGCCCCGGAAGCATCAAACGAAGCTTGCGATGTCTGATCGGCAATGACCCCCGCCAGATAGTTGGCAATCGCACCAGAAAGCAGCATATAAATGCCGGTTAATACACCGGTCACGCCGGGGATTTCAATGCGTGTAATTTGCGACATGGCAACCGGGTCGATAAACAGTTCGGCAAAGCCCATCACCGCCAGCCCCAGCACCATCAGTGGCAGAGAAGAGTGACCATACATTGCAGACCAGCGGGCACTTAAGGCCAGAATGCAGAATCCGGCACTCATCAGGCCGAGGCCAAGTGCAAATTTCCCCCAGATGCGCACGGTACGATTACCCGCGACACTCTCTTTTACGACCCACGCCAGGAACACACCGCACAGCATCACGGCAAAGGCATTAATCGACTGGAACATGGCGGTCGGAACGGTGTAACCAAAAATATCGCGGTTAACGAAACGGTCGATATAAAGGCTGATTGAACTGCCGCCCTGCTGTGCAAAGGCCCAGAACAACATGCTGAAGAAGGTAAGAGTGACAATCAGCCCCAGCTCTTTACGCTGTTTCTGGTTTTCTGCTTTGCGATAAATTTTTGCCAGCACGCCAAGACCAATGATAGTGGCGACAATTAAGGCGTAAACCGACCACTCTTTCCAGAACAATACGGTAATCAGTGCAGGCGTTGCGACCAGCAGAACCAGCAGCCATCCCCAGTTTGGCAGGAGAACGTTTTTCGCACACAGCACCTCTTTGTTAACGCCGCGGGTATGAGCGAAATGACGATTGCCACATAAGAAGATAACCAGCCCGGCGATCATCCCAACCGCAGCCAGGCCAAAGCCCATTGCCCAACTGTACTCTTGCTGGGCATAACCGCAGGCGATAGGTGCGATAATAGAACCCACGTTACCCGCCGCATACATCAGCGAGAAACCGCCATCTCGACGTGGATCGGTTGGCTCGTAGAGTTCACCTAGCAGGCAACTGACGTTAGATTTAAACAGGCCATAGCCGCAGACGATAATCGCCAGCGAGAGATAAAGGAATGTCGGGTGGATTTCGCTGGCACCCAGCACCAGATGCCCGATCGCCATCAACAACGCCCCCAACATCACTGCCATGCGGTTGCCGAGAACCTTATCCGCGAGGAAACCGCCAAGGATCGGCGTGACATACACCAGCGAACAGTAGGCGCTGAATAACGCGTAAGCGTGAGTATCGTTGTATTTCAGTTGGTTGGTGAGATAGAGAATCAGCAGGGCACGCATGCCGTAGAAGCTAAAATATTCCCAGATTTGTAGCGCGACAACGTAGTAGATAGCGCGCGGCTGTGATGCGTGTTTATTCATAATAATTCCGCGGTTGGATGCGACACCACGTAATAGTTGCGTGGCGTGCGTGTGTTTCTTTAAAGTTAAAACCTTGAAACAGATCTGATTATTTATGCAATATGCTGTCTGTTTGCATAAATATACATGAACTATGGCGTGGCGAGATAAACAATTTGCGTCTTTTGGCGGTGTGTTTGTTTCTTAATATGTCAAAAGATTGGCTATCGACGAACAGGCGAGGTAACGCTATGTTAACGGTGTAGCTATCAGAATACAGAAGGCGCGAAGATGAAAAACACCGAACTGGAACAACTGATTAACGAGAAACTGAACAGCGCGGCGATAAGTGATTACGCGCCGAATGGCTTGCAAGTGGAAGGCCAGGAGACGGTGCAAAAAATTGTTACCGGCGTCACCGCCAGCCAGGCGCTGCTCGATGAAGCTGTGCGTCTTGAGGCTGATGCGGTGATCGTGCATCACGGCTACTTCTGGAAAGGCGAATCGCCGGTGATTCGCGGCATGAAGCGTAACCGTTTGAAAACCTTGCTGGCGAATGACATCAACCTGTATGGCTGGCATCTGCCGTTGGATGCGCATCCGGAACTGGGCAATAACGCGCAGTTAGCGGCATTGTTGGGGATTACGGTAATGGGTGAGATCGAACCACTTGTGCCGTGGGGTGAACTGACGATGCCGGTGCCGGGGCTGGAACTTGCCTCGTGGATTGAAGCGCGTCTGGGACGCAAGCCGTTGTGGTGTGGCGACAACGGCCCGGAGGTGGTACAGCGCGTCGCCTGGTGCACGGGGGGCGGGCAAAGTTTTATCGATAGCGCCGCGCGTTTTGGCGTGGATGCTTTTATTACTGGCGAAGTTTCTGAACAAACCATTCATTCTGCCCGCGAGCAGGGATTGCATTTTTATGCTGCGGGGCACCATGCTACTGAACGCGGTGGTATTCGCGCGTTAAGCGAGTGGTTGAATGAAAATACCGATCTTGATGTGACCTTTATTGATATTCCTAATCCTGCATAACGAATAATCAGAGGGATCGAAAGTGCAACGAGCGCGTTGTTATCTGTTAGGCGAAACGGCGGTAGTGCTGGAGCTGGAGCCGCCAGTGACGTTGGCAAGCCAGAAACGTATCTGGCGACTGGCCCAGCGTCTGGTGGATATGCCGAATGTGGTTGAAGCCATTCCCGGCATGAACAATATCACGGTGATTTTACGTAATCCGGAGTCGCTGGCGCTGGATGCTATAGAGCGTTTGCAACGCTGGTGGGAGGAGAGTGAGGCACTGGAGCCAGAGTCACGCTTTATCGAAATCCCGGTGGTTTATGGTGGCGCAGGCGGGCCGGATTTGTCGGTGGTTGCGGCGCATTGTGGGTTGAGCGAAAAACAGGTTGTTGAATTGCACTCCTCCGTGGAATACGTGGTCTGGTTTTTAGGTTTTCAACCGGGCTTCCCGTATCTCGGGAGTTTGCCGGAACAACTAAACACGCCACGACGCGCAGAACCGCGCTTGCTTGTTCCGGCGGGGTCTGTCGGGATCGGTGGATCGCAAACGGGTGTTTATCCGGTGGCAACGCCGGGCGGTTGGCAGTTGATTGGTCATACCTCGCTCAGTTTGTTTGACCCGACCCGTGACGAGCCTATCTTATTACGTCCTGGAGACAGCGTGCGCTTTGTGCCGCAGAAGGAGGGAGTATGCTGAAGATTATTCGCGCGGGGATGTACACTACTGTTCAGGATGGCGGTCGTCACGGCTTTCGCCAGTCGGGTATCAGCCACTGTGGAGCGCTGGATTTGCCTGCGCTGCGCATTGCTAACCTGCTGGTGGGTAATGATGCTAACGCTCCGGCACTGGAAATCACGCTCGGTCAGTTAACGGTTGAATTTGAACGCGACGGCTGGTTTGCCCTGACAGGCGCGGGTTGCGAAGCTCGGTTGGATGATAACGCCGTCTGGACGGGCTGGCGTTTGCCGATGAAAGCAGGTCAGCGTTTAACGCTTAAACGCCCACAACATGGTGTACGCAGCTATCTGGCCGTGGCGGGCGGTATTGATGTTCCGCCAGTGATGGGATCATGCAGTACCGATCTCAAAGTAGGGATTGGCGGGCTGGAAGGGCGCTTACTGAAGGATGGAGACCGACTCCCCATCGGCAAAGCGAAGCGTGATTTTATGGAAGCGCAAGGCGTTAAACAGTTGCTGTGGGGTAACCGGATTCGCGCCTTACCGGGGCCGGAATACCATGAGTTCGATCGCGCCTCGCAGGATGCATTCTGGCGTTCGCCCTGGCAGCTTAGCCCGCAAAGTAACCGGATGGGCTATCGCTTACAGGGGCAAATCTTAAAGCGTAATACATCCCGCGAGTTGTTATCTCACGGCTTGCTGCCGGGCGTGGTGCAGGTGCCGCATAACGGTCAGCCGATTGTGTTGATGAATGATGCACAGACGACCGGCGGTTATCCGCGCATTGCCTGTATCATTGAGGCCGATATGTACCATCTGGCGCAAATTCCACTCGGACAGCCGATTCATTTTGTCCAGTGTTCACTGGAAGAGGCACTAAAAGCGCGGCAGGATCAGCAACGTTATTTCGAACAATTAGCGTGGCGGCTGCACAATGAAAATTGACCTGAACGCCGATCTGGGTGAAGGCTGCGCCAGTGACGCTGAGCTATTAACGCTGGTTTCCTCAGTCAATATTGCCTGTGGATTTCATGCAGGCGACGCGCAAACTATGCAGGCTTGCGTGCGTGAAGCAATAAAAAATAGTGTAGCGATTGGCGCGCACCCGAGTTTCCCCGACAGGGAAAACTTTGGACGCAGCGCCATGCAACTGCCGCCGGAAACGGTTTACGCCCAGACGTTGTATCAGATTGGCGCGCTGGCGGCGATTGCCCGTGGTGAAGGTGGTGTGATGCGTCACGTCAAACCCCATGGCATGCTGTACAACCAGGCGGCGAGAGACGCACAACTGGCAGACGCCATCGCCAGAGCGGTTTACGCTTGCGATCCGGCATTGATTCTCGTTGGACTGGCAGGAAGCGAACTGATTCGTGCAGGCAAGCGATATGGCCTGACAACGCGTGAGGAAGTGTTTGCCGATCGTGGATATCAGGCTGACGGCTCGCTGGTGTCGCGAAGCCAGCCAGGCGCGTTGATTGAAGATGAAGAACAGGCGTTGGGGCAAACGCTGGAGATGGTGCAACACGGCAGAGTGAAGAGTATCACTGGCGAATGGGCGACGGTAACAGTACAGACAGTCTGTTTGCATGGCGACGGTGAGCATGCACTGGCATTCGCCCGCCGGCTACGATCTGCATTTGCCGAAAAAGGGATTATGGTTACAGCATAATCCCGTTGAATAAAGAACGAAAAAAGGAAATCACCATGCCTGAAGGCCCGGAGATCCACCGTGCAGCGGATAACCTGGAGGCGGCGATCAAAGGCAAACCCCTGACCGATGTCTGGTTTGCCTTCCCGCAGTTAAAAACTTATCAATCACAACTTATTGGTCAACACGTCACCCATGTGGAAACGCGCGGAAAAGCGTTGCTGACCCATTTTTCCGGCGGGTTAACGCTTTATAGCCATAACCAACTCTACGGTGTCTGGCGAGTGGTTGATACCGGCGAAGAGCCGCAGACCACGCGGGTGTTGCGGGTAAAACTGCAAACGGCCGACAAAACCATTCTGCTTTATAGCGCCTCGGATATTGAGATGTTGACGCCGGGACAATTGACTACGCATCCGTTCTTACAACGGGTCGGCCCCGATGTGCTCGACCCGAATCTGACGCCGGAAGGGGTGAAAGAACGGTTATTGTCGCCGCGCTTTCGTAACCGTCAGTTCGCCGGATTACTGCTCGACCAGGCGTTTCTGGCGGGGCTGGGCAACTATCTGCGGGTGGAGATCCTTTGGCAGGTTGGGTTGACCGGAAATCATAAAGCGAAAGAACTTAACGCGACACAACTGGATGCGCTGTCGCACGCGCTACTGGATATCCCGCGCCTCTCGTACAAAACGCGTGGTCAGGTTGATGAGAATAAACATCACGGGGCGCTGTTCAGCTTTAAGGTTTTTCATCGTGATGGTGAGAAGTGCGAACGGTGTGGCAGCATCATTGAGAAAACCACGCTATCTTCGCGCCCGTTTTACTGGTGCCCTGGCTGCCAGCACTAGGCAGAACGTTTCGGCGCATAGGTTGAAATAAACCGCGCAATGGCTGGCCCCGTCAGCAAAATACTGAACAGGCGCAGGGTTTGCATCGCCATGATGAGCGCCATATCGGCATTGCTCCCTGCGGCGATGACCGCTACCGTATCAAGCCCGCCAGGGCTGGTGGCGAGGTAGGCGGTCATAAAATCAATATGCATAAACCGGGTCAGCCCCCACGCCATACCGGCACAAATAGCCAGCAGTGCAAAAATCGACAACAGGATTTGCGGCAGTGGGCGTAATGCCCGCAGTAAGATTTGCTTATCGAAACCCAGCCCAATCCGCCAGCCAATCGCCATATATGCTATCGCCAGCAGCCATTCCGGTAACTCAATCGTGATGAACTCGCCAGACTGGAGCACCGCACCCGCCAGCATCGGGATGAGCATCGTGCCGGAAGGAAGACGCAACAGGCATCCCGCCGTGCCAGCAATGACCGCGAGCAAGACGGTAAACAGGAGATTTATGCTGACGGGCGGGAACCAGACTATTTGCTGATTCATCGCTTCAGCGTTATCGCCCAGCATCATTCGCGCTACCAGAACCGCCGCGCCCGCGACAAACAGAACTCGCAGATACTGCATAAACGCCACCAGGCGAATATCTGCGCCGTAATCTTGTGCCATAGCAACCATTGCCGCCGCACCACCAGGGGAAGAACCCCAGGCACCGGTATTTCCGGGCAGTGAGCTATAGCGCACCAATAACCAGCCCACGATGGCGCTGGAAAGCAACGTTACCAGCAAAATAGTTAACACAATCGGCCAGTTAACGGCCAGAGTGGTGAGAATAGAACCGGTGAGGTTTTGCGCAATCATGCAGCCAAGAATGGCTTGCGCGGCGAGAAAAGCGGAGCGGGGGAGTTGCAGGGTCACTCCGCGCATACTGAAGATGATCCCGGCGAGCATCGGTCCGAGCAATAGCGCCGCCGGGAGATGTACCGCGAGGAAGCCAATAGAAAGGAGAAGTGACAACACACATAACATTCCCCACTGCAAGACTGGCATCCTTCGTATCCTCGTTATTTTATCTTTGGTGTATCGATACAGCATAAAGAAAGCCGGACCTGGAAAAAATAACGGCAATCAAGGAAAAGGGGAAAATCAGCAATTATCTGAATAAGATGCCCTGTACTGGCAAAGGGCATTAGTCTCATCAGTTGTAGTTAATTTTAAAAAGCACCACCGTGTCGAATGGCCCAGCCTCGATGGGAGTGCCTGGCGTGGACGAAAGTTCAGCCGTATAGTTTTTTTCGTAGATCAACATGTCGCTGGTGAAATCGGCATACTCGCTGTATTTGTTGAAGGTGTAGGGCGAGTCGTTTTCATCCAGTAACCGCAGCTTAAGTCCGTTGCCAATGAGTAATGCTTTATCGTCTTCAACTAACGTTTCTTCTGTATAAAACGAGGAGCTAACCTTAAATCCGTCGGTGCATTGATCATTTTGTGATTTGGTCGTTTTAATACCGAACGTTTTTGTCATGTTATGCCGCCGGATATCCAGCACATTAAATTTACCGAAATCAATCACCTGATTGGCTGGGGTAATAGAAAAATTCACGCTGCAATCCAGCACGCGAATGTTTTCCAGACCGATAATATGATATTTCAGGTTTCTGGCGGTGGGATCTTCGTTAACACTGCCCGCGCCATCAAATTGCACCACGATGTAGTCGCTGAGAGTACTTTGATAATCATGAGGCGGCATGGTGCGGACTTTGACGTAAAGTCGCATACGTGCAATAAAAGTCCGTGATTTATGAATATTTGTCGGCTCACCGGAGCAAAGTTTGTTTTGCCAGCCCATCGCAATGATCTGTTCCGGGGTGTAAATATCAATTTTCTTACTATCGATACACTGATTCGTGTCGATGCGGCTTTGCCCCAGACTGGCGTCATAGTCCACACCTTCATAGGTTACGCCTAATTGATAATAGGGGTCCTGCACGCCTGGGTACGGGTTTACCCAAGCAAAAACATGCTCACTCTCAAAGTTGCCGTTAGTATTGTTGTCGCAATAGACGGGAATTCTAATATCATCAGACTCCCAGATTTTATCGCCGGGTTTGGCATTACCCGGTACAGCAAACGGCTGAATATTTTCTGATTTTTCTACCTGACCACCCGATGCACCAAAATAACAGTCCAGCGCCAGCGCAGACCTCAGCGGCAGAAATAGCAGACAAATAACAAGTAATAATCCTTTGCCAGCACTCATTTCTTCGCCTCCACTGGCTGTAAACGGCACGGCCCGTTACAGTCCAGGGTGGTCATTCGCAATGCGCCGTAATCATCCATGTAGCCGAGGTAAAATTGACTGCCGTTATAGCTTCCCGTATGAGTGGTTACCGAGCCGAAAGGTGCGACCATAGTGGTTTTGAAACCGGGGAGTACCCCTTTTTCATTTTGCCCCAGGTAGGCGATAGTCAGATAATAGGCGGTAGGATTTTTCAGTGTCAGTTGGTTGCTCTGTTGGCTAACCTGTAACTGCAGCTCTACATGTTCACCTGTTTTCTTGCGTAACGTTGCAGGTCGCCAGAACAATTTGATACGACTTTGGATAGCGATCTGAAGTACCGCATGATCGCTGCTTTTATCCGGGGCTGGAGGAATTTCGCGCATGTTATAGTAGAACAGCGTTTCGCGATCGCCGGGCAATTTTGGAGTTGATGCTTGTTTTACAATCCGCACTTGCGATGTTGCTTTCGGTTCCAGACGTTGAATCGGTGGCAGGGCGACCAGAAGATCGTCGCTTTTCTCCCCTTTTTCATTTTCTATCCAGGAATAAGCAAGATAAGGCAGTTTGTCACTCTGGTTTTCTATTCGCAGGCTGGTGGCTTTATCATTGGCGTTAAACACAATGCGTGTGCGATCAGGTTGCACTGCAGCGTAGCTACCCAGGCTGACGGTTAACAGAATCAGTGGCAGTCCTTTAATAAATGTCATTCGCTTTTCCTTAATTAATGACAAGGTAAAATCAGGCGTTTTGTTGTGTCTTCCAGACGTTCTGGTAGATGAATAATGCAACTTTGTTTGTCACCCCAGATCACGGTAAATTGTTGATTTTCAGCAACACCGCTTAACCAGGCATGACCTTCTTCGCCAACCATACCCACGCTGATACCGCTGTTATCCTGCCGGATATCGGCACCGAGAGGTGGGAAATGGCCGTTGGCGGTGCGAATGATGGTGTTAACGTCTTTACCGGAACGGGATGCCAGCGATTTGTAACCAATCGCGCCTTCAATCCACGTTTCTTTGATGACATTTTCTGCTACCGTCACGCCGTCAGGTAAATCATTCATGTTGACTGCCACGGTGGACGGCTGGTAACTGGAAATTAGCGGTATCACGGCGATACCAAAATGATTGGTATAATCGAGTTGGCTCTGAACCGGGATATCTGCCACACCATCGGTGCTGATCATCAACCGTGGTTCATTGGTGGAGCTGCGGCGATGGAACGCTGCACCATATTGGGTTGCGGTGAAAGAACCGCTCCAGCTAGTGCTGACAGAGCTGTAATCATTGGCGGCATAGGTGCCAGAAAGATCCCATTCGCCCGCCGAACTCAGATGTTGATAGTTGCCGCTCAACTGTGCGCCATCATCCGGGCGATCGGATTGCATTCCTGCAGACATGCCCCAGCTATTACGTTCATCCAGCGTATCATTCAATGACATGCGGTGTGTGGTGCTGCTGCTACTGTTTTGCATGTCATAACCGATTCGACCACCGTCACCAATGGGTAATGAAATCGACAAGTAAATCTGGTTGTCGCGATCTTTGTCTTCGTAGTGGGTCGTATTGAACGACGTTGAGATTGAGATATCTTTCCAGTCACCAATATCAACATTAAAGCCCGCCGTGATGTTGGCAGTCGTGGAGGCATCTGCGTTCCACCAGGTCTGATGTAAGAGGTTGGCGTACAGGTTGAGATTCAGCGGGATAATCGGTTGGCCTACGGATAAGCTGATTGTCTGTTTTTCATCTTGCGCATCGTTGTCGTTGTATTTGTGATCCAGATAGTTGGCGTAGCTGTGAAAATGACGATCTGAGAAGCGATAAGCGGCGAGCGAAATCGTGCTGTTTGTGGCATCTACTTGTTTGCTGTAATTAAAGCGATAGCTTAAGCCCCGCTCGTCCTGCTGGTTGTCAAAATGGCTACTGGCCCAGGTGACATCAAACGACAGCGCGCCAAGCCAGAGCATATTTTGCCCGATACCCAATGCGGCAGAATGGTAGTCATCACCAGAAATCAGCAGGCCGCCGTACAGCGAGGTATTTGAGAGCATCCCCCAGGAAACTTCATTGCTAAAAAAGGTTTCATTTTCAGTTTGATGTGACATGGAGGGGCGTGGCTGGCCTGCGGCCAGTTTATAGCGAGCCTGCCCCTGGCGCGTCAGGAAGGGCGTTGATGCTGCCGACACCTGGAAATTATTCACACGACCATCTTCCTCTGTCACTTTAACATCTAACGTACCCTGGACGGACTGATTAAGGTCATCAATGATAAACGGGCCTGGCGGGACTTTTTTCTGGTAAATAACGCGGCCTGATTGACTGATAGTCACCGTGGCATTGGTTTGTGCTATACCGCTAATTTGTGGGGCGTAGCCGCGCAGTTCCCACGGTAACATCCGATCGTCACTCGCCAGTGCCGCGCCGGTATAAGAAAAGCCATCGAAAATATTGGAACTGAAATCCGTTTCACCGAGGGTTAATTTTGAACCTAATTGCGGTAATGGGCGAAAAAGATAAGTGCGTGATATTTCGCCTGACTGTTCATGGTTATCATCGCTATCGGTCTGATTCAACTGGTAATCACTGCGTAAGCGCCATGCCCCTGCGTTAATTCCGACTGTTCCGTAGGCGTTCAGGTTAGTGCTGCTGCTGCCATCCTGTGGGCGGTAGCTGCTGGCAAACAGGTTGTAATCCATCAGGATCCCGGCGACACCTTCTTTCCATGTGGAGGGGGGCATCCAGTTTTCTGAATGCCACGCCAGCCAGGCTTGCGGAATAGTGATATTCAGTTGCTGATTGGTCTGATCAAAATTGAAGAGCATTTCAGGTCGGGAGCTAAAATCGACGCACTGATTTATCAGTGGTAACGACTGACGGACTTCAGGTTTTAAGCCAAATTTATCGACCAGTAATTCATTGATGCACGGAATGGTTTTGTCACCATTTTTTTGCCAGTTAATTTTTTGCCCATTACTGATTTGGTTATTATTTGCTGCAATGCTAACAAAATATTCACCGGGAGCAATGACACCTTTTTCCTTTAATAATGAAATATCAATGCGGTCGCGCATTGATTTATCGAGGACATTCAGGTTGAATTCGACCGCCACTGCGGAAGGCATCGCCATGACCAGGCAGGATACAAAAGAGAGTCGATAAATATTCACGGTGTCCATACCTGATAAATATTTGAAGAAAGGCGGCGATGACGCCGCCAAAATAATACTTATTTATAATCCAGCACGTAGGTCGCGTTAGCCGTAACTGCGCCTGGAGTTACTGGTGTAACCTGATCAATTTGTTCCATCCAGGCAAAGAAATTCAGCGTTTGCTCGCTGGACGTCGGTGCCAGGTCGATGTCCGGAGAAGCTGTGCCTAAAATGATATTACTTTGATCCTTATTCATTAAACGCACACCGACACCGGTGGCTTCTCCAGTGCTGGTATTGTTGAGTATCGGGTCTGCACCGGTGGTTTTCGCTGAGCTGTCAAAGGTGACCGCGACTTTAGAAATCTTGCCACCGGAACCGTTATTAGAGTTTTCCAGATCGCAATTGACTAAGCGTAGGTCGACAGCAACGACATCGCTGTGATGTGACTGATTAATGTGGCTGGTGGTCACCTGGCCGAGTTCAACTTCTTTATCGATATCATCCTGATGGATTTCACACGGTGCTTCAATAACTTCACCTTTAAAGTGAATTTCACCGGAACCTTCATCAGCAGCATGAACAGGTGCTGTGAACAACAGAGATACAGCCAGTGCAGCTAATGTTTTTTGTCCTTTAAACATAACTGAGTCCTTTAAATAAAGAGATAGAGTATTGCGTGACAAGAATATCTGAGCTGGCAATTGAATATGTTTTGTTTTATTTAACAATATTAAAAATCTTGTTATGTAATAGGACCATTAATTGATTATGTAAATTTATTGTTTTATGTGATGAAGGTAGGGCGCATTTGGATATGCATAATTTTCATTGGGTTAATGATGCTACCGGCGGGGAAGTATAAAGTTAAACTTATCATTCTGCTCAGAATATGAGTTATCGCATTTTTTAACCCTATTTATGGATATTTGTACTCGATTTAATTTTTACAGTTTTTTGTGTTTAGGCATATAAAAATTAACCCGCCATATAGAGGACGGGTTAAAAGAATTTACTGCGCAGTAATCAAAGACTAGCGTTTGATATCGCTTTTAAAATCGCGTTTTTCGTAACCAGTATACAGTTGGCGTGGACGGGCGATTTTCATGCCTTCGTTATGCATTTCGCTCCAGTGAGCAATCCAGCCGACAGTACGCGCCATGGCGAAGATCACGGTGAACATAGAAGACGGAATACCCATCGCTTTCAGAATGATACCGGAGTAGAAATCTACGTTCGGGTACAGTTTCTTCTCGATAAAGTACGGGTCATTCAGCGCGATGTTTTCCAGCTCCATAGCCACTTCCAGCAGCTCATCTTTGCTGCCCAGCTCTTTCAGCACTTCGTGGCAGGTTTCACGCATTACTGTGGCGCGTGGGTCGTAGTTTTTATACACGCGGTGACCGAAGCCCATCAGGCGGAAAGAGTCATTTTTATCTTTCGCACGACGCATAAATTCCGGAATGTGTTTCACCGAGCTGATTTCTTCCAGCATTTTCAGCGCAGCTTCGTTAGCACCACCGTGAGCCGGTCCCCACAGAGAGGCGATACCTGCTGCGATACAGGCGAACGGGTTCGCACCCGAAGAGCCAGCAGTACGCACGGTAGAGGTCGACGCGTTCTGTTCATGGTCTGCGTGCAGGATCAGAATACGATCCATCGCGCGTTCCAGAATCGGATTGACTTCATACGGTTCGCACGGTGTGGAGAACATCATGTGCAGGAAGTTACCGGCGTAGGAGAGGTCATTGCGTGGGTAAACAAATGGCTGACCAATGGAATACTTGTAGCACATTGCTGCCATGGTCGGCATTTTCGACAGCAGACGGAACGCCGCGATTTCACGATGACGCGGATTGTTAACATCCAGTGAGTCGTGATAAAACGCCGCCAGTGCGCCGGTAATACCGCACATGACCGCCATCGGATGAGAGTCGCGGCGGAAGGCGTGGAACAGACGAGTAATCTGTTCGTGGATCATGGTATGGCGGGTAACCGTAGTTTTAAATTCGTCATACTGTTTCTGGGTCGGTTTTTCACCATTCAGCAGAATGTAACAGACTTCCAGGTAGTTAGAATCGGTCGCCAGTTGATCGATCGGGAAACCGCGGTGCAACAAAATACCTTCATCACCATCAATAAAAGTAATTTTAGATTCGCAGGATGCGGTTGAAGTGAAGCCTGGGTCAAAGGTGAATACACCTTTTGAGCCGAGAGTACGGATATCAATAACATCTTGACCCAGTGTGCCTTTCAGCACATCCAGTTCAACAGCTGTATCCCCGTTGAGGGTGAGTTTTGCTTTTGTATCAGCCATTTAAGGTCTCCTTAGCGCCTTATTGCGTAAGACTGCCGGAACTTAAATTTGCCTTCGCACATCAACCTGGCTTTACCCGATTGTTATTTGGCTCGCCGCTCTGCGAAAGAGGGGAAAACCTGGGTACAGAGCTCTGGGCGCTTGCAGGTAAAGTATTCATTGATGACGAATAAACGGCGAATCAAGCACTTAGCAATCCGAATTATTAAACCTGTCTATCACTAATAACTGTCCTGGATGGATTGGTCAATACTTCCACACTGTTACATAAGTTAATCTTAGGTGAAATAGTGACCCCATAACTTTTACGCATTATATGCTTTTCCTGATGATGTTTGTAACAACTTTGTTGAATGATTGTCAAACTAGATGGTTAAAAATTAAATAAATGTTTTTATCGTGACTCAGATCACTGTTCTGGATAAAACCAGACAAACCATATGTAGGTTAATTGTAATGATTTTGTGAACGGCCTATACTGCCGCCAGGTCTCCGGAACACCCTGCAATCCCGAGCCACCCAGCGTTGTAACGTGTCGTTTTCGCATCTGGAAGCAGTGTTTTGCATGACGCGCAGTTATAGAAAGGACGCTGTCTGACCCGCAAGCAGACCGGAGGAAGGAAATCCCGACGTCTCCAGGTAACAGAAAGTTATCCTCTGTACCCGTAGTCCCCAGGGAATAATAAGAACAGCATGTGGGCGTTATTCATGATAAGAAATGTGAAAAAACAAAGACCTGTTAATCTGGACCTACAGACCATCCGGTTCCCCATCACGGCGATAGCGTCCATTCTTCATCGCGTTTCCGGTGTGATCACGTTTGTTGCAGTGGGCATCCTGCTGTGGCTTCTGGGTTCCAGTCTCTCTTCCCCCGAAGGTTTCGAACAAGCTTCCGCCATTATGGGCAGCTTCTTCGTCAAATTTATCATGTGGGGCATCCTTACCGCTCTGGCATATCACGTCGTCGTAGGTATTCGCCACATGATGATGGATTTTGGCTATCTGGAAGAAACATTCGAAGCGGGTAAACGCTCCGCCAAAATCTCCTTTGTTATCACTGTCGTGCTTTCACTTCTCGCAGGAGTCCTCGTATGGTAAGCAACGCCTCCGCATTAGGACGCAATGGCGTACATGATTTCATCCTCGTTCGCGCCACCGCTATCGTCCTGACGCTCTACATCATTTATATGGTTGGTTTTTTCGCTACCAGTAGCGAGCTGACATATGAAGTCTGGATCGGTTTCTTTGCCTCTGCGTTCACCAAAGTGTTTACCCTGCTGGCGCTGTTTTCCATCTTGATTCATGCCTGGATCGGCATGTGGCAGGTGTTGACCGACTACGTTAAACCGCTGGCCTTGCGTCTGATGCTGCAACTGGTAATTGTTGTTGCGCTGGTGGTTTACGTGATTTATGGATTCGTTGTGGTGTGGGGTGTGTGATGAAATTGCCAGTCAGAGAATTTGATGCAGTTGTGATTGGTGCCGGTGGCGCAGGTATGCGCGCGGCGCTGCAAATTTCCCAGAGCGGCCAGACCTGTGCGCTGCTTTCCAAAGTCTTCCCGACCCGTTCCCATACTGTTTCTGCGCAAGGCGGCATTACCGTTGCGCTGGGTAATACCCATGAAGATAGCTGGGAATGGCATATGTACGACACCGTCAAAGGGTCGGACTATATCGGTGACCAGGACGCGATTGAATATATGTGTAAAACCGGGCCGGAAGCGATTCTGGAACTGGAACATATGGGCCTGCCGTTCTCGCGCCTTGATGATGGTCGTATTTATCAGCGTCCATTTGGCGGCCAGTCGAAAAACTTCGGCGGTGAGCAGGCGGCACGTACTGCGGCGGCGGCTGACCGTACCGGTCATGCACTGTTGCACACGCTTTACCAACAGAACCTGAAAAATCACACCACGATTTTCTCCGAATGGTATGCGCTGGATCTGGTGAAAAATCAGGATGGCGCGGTGGTTGGTTGTACCGCACTGTGCATCGAAACCGGTGAAGTGGTTTACTTCAAAGCCCGCGCAACGGTGCTGGCGACTGGCGGGGCTGGGCGTATTTATCAGTCCACCACTAACGCCCACATTAATACCGGCGACGGCGTTGGCATGGCTATCCGTGCTGGCGTACCAGTGCAGGATATGGAAATGTGGCAGTTCCACCCGACCGGCATTGCGGGTGCGGGTGTGCTGGTGACTGAAGGTTGTCGTGGTGAAGGCGGTTATCTGCTGAACAAACATGGCGAACGCTTTATGGAGCGTTATGCACCGAACGCCAAAGACCTGGCGGGGCGTGATGTGGTGGCGCGTTCCATCATGATCGAAATTCGTGAAGGTCGCGGCTGTGATGGTCCGTGGGGGCCACACGCAAAACTGAAACTTGACCATCTGGGTAAAGAAGTTCTTGAATCCCGTCTGCCGGGTATCCTTGAACTCTCCCGAACCTTTGCTCACGTCGATCCGGTGAAAGAACCGATTCCGGTTATCCCAACCTGCCACTACATGATGGGCGGTATTCCGACCAAAGTGACTGGTCAGGCGCTGACCGTGAACGAGAAAGGCGAAGATGTGGTGATTCCAGGGCTGTTTGCGGTGGGCGAAATTGCCTGTGTATCGGTACACGGTGCTAACCGTCTTGGCGGTAACTCTCTGCTGGATCTGGTGGTATTTGGACGAGCGGCGGGTCTGCATCTGCAAGAATCTATCAGTGAACAGGGTGCACTGCGCGATGCCAGCGAGTCTGATGTTGAAGCCTCTCTGGAACGCATGAATCGCTGGAACAACAACCGTAACGGTGAAGATCCGGTGGCGATTCGCAAAGCACTGCAAGAATGTATGCAGCATAACTTCTCGGTATTCCGGGAAGGTGATGCGATGGCGAAAGGCCTTGAGCAGTTGAAAGTGATCCGCGAGCGGCTGAAAAATGCTCGTCTGGATGACACCTCCAGTGAGTTCAACACTCAGCGCGTTGAGTGCCTGGAACTGGATAACCTGATGGAAACGGCTTATGCAACGGCTGTTTCTGCTAATTTCCGTACCGAAAGCCGTGGCGCGCATAGCCGCTTCGACTTCCCGGATCGTGATGATGAAAACTGGCTGTGCCACTCCCTGTATCTGCCAGAGTCGGAATCCATGACGCGACGTAGCGTCAACATGGAACCGAAACTGCGCCCGGCATTCCCGCCGAAGATTCGTACTTACTAATGCGGAGACAGGAAAATGAGACTCGAGTTTTCAATTTATCGCTATAACCCGGATGTTGATGATGCTCCGCGTATGCAGGATTACACCCTGGAAGCGGAAGAAGGTCGCGACATGATGCTGCTGGATGCGCTTATTCAGCTCAAAGAGAAAGATCCCAGCCTGTCGTTCCGCCGCTCCTGCCGTGAAGGGGTGTGCGGTTCTGACGGTCTGAACATGAACGGCAAAAATGGTCTGGCTTGTATAACCCCAATTTCGGCACTCAACCAGCCGGGCAAGAAGATTGTGATTCGCCCGCTGCCTGGTTTACCGGTGATCCGCGATTTGGTGGTAGACATGGGACAATTCTATGCCCAATATGAGAAAATTAAGCCTTACTTGTTGAATAATGGACAAAATCTACCAGCTCGTGAGCATTTACAAATGCCAGAGCAACGTGAAAAACTCGACGGGCTGTATGAATGTATTCTCTGCGCATGTTGTTCAACCTCTTGTCCGTCTTTCTGGTGGAACCCCGATAAGTTTATCGGTCCGGCAGGCTTGTTAGCGGCGTATCGTTTCCTTATCGATAGCCGTGATACCGAGACTGACAGCCGCCTTGACGGTTTGAGCGATGCATTCAGTGTATTCCGCTGTCACAGCATCATGAACTGCGTCAGTGTCTGTCCAAAAGGGCTGAACCCGACGCGCGCCATCGGCCATATCAAGTCGATGTTGTTGCAACGCAATGCGTAAACCTCAGGCCTGATAAGATGCGCAAGCGTCGCATCAGGCAACCAGAGCCGGATGCGGCGTGAACGCCTTATCCGGCCTACAAAAGAAATGCAGGAAATCTTTAAAAACTGCCCCTGACACTAAGACAGTTTTTAAAGGTTCCTTAGCGGACGCAGAAAATACGACAAGTCCGCAACAAGTGAACCCCGGCACGCACATCATTGTGCGTGGTAGTATCCACGGCGAAAATACTCGTCATATTTCACGTTGCATGTGCGTTGGTTGCGCTTGCTTACCCCGGTCACTTACTGAGTGTAAGCTCCCGGGGATTCACAAGCTGACCAACTTCCTGAAACGTGAACTATTTAGAGTATTAAGTAAGCATAAAAAAGATGCTTAAGGGATCACGATGCAGAACAGCGCTTTGAAAGCCTGGTTGGACTCTTCTTACCTCTCTGGCGCAAACCAGAGCTGGATAGAACAGCTCTATGAAGACTTCTTAACCGATCCTGACTCGGTTGACGCTAACTGGCGTTCGACGTTCCAGCAGTTACCTGGTACGGGAGTCAAACCGGATCAATTCCACTCTCAAACGCGTGAATATTTCCGCCGCCTGGCGAAAGATGCTTCACGTTACTCTTCAACGATCTCCGACCCTGACACCAATGTGAAGCAGGTTAAAGTCCTGCAGCTCATTAACGCATACCGCTTCCGTGGTCACCAGCATGCGAATCTCGATCCGCTGGGACTGTGGCAGCAAGATAAAGTGGCCGATCTGGATCCGTCTTTCCACGATCTGACCGAAGCAGACTTCCAGGAGACCTTCAACGTCGGTTCATTTGCCAGCGGCAAAGAAACCATGAAACTCGGCGAGCTGCTGGAAGCTCTCAAGCAAACCTACTGCGGCCCGATTGGTGCCGAGTACATGCACATTACCAGTACCGAAGAAAAACGCTGGATCCAACAGCGTATCGAGTCTGGTCGCGCGACGTTCAATAGCGAAGAGAAAAAACGCTTCTTAAGCGAACTGACCGCCGCTGAAGGCCTTGAACGTTACCTCGGTGCAAAATTCCCTGGCGCAAAACGCTTCTCGCTGGAAGGCGGTGACGCGTTAATCCCGATGCTTAAAGAGATGATCCGCCACGCTGGCAACAGCGGCACCCGCGAAGTGGTTCTCGGGATGGCGCACCGTGGTCGTCTGAACGTGCTGGTGAACGTGCTGGGTAAAAAACCGCAAGACTTGTTCGACGAGTTTGCCGGTAAACATAAAGAACACCTCGGCACGGGCGACGTGAAATACCACATGGGCTTCTCGTCTGACTTCCAGACCGATGGCGGCCTGGTACACCTGGCGCTGGCGTTTAACCCGTCTCACCTTGAGATTGTAAGCCCGGTGGTTATCGGTTCTGTTCGTGCCCGTCTGGACAGACTTGATGAGCCGAGCAGCAACAAAGTGCTGCCAATCACCATCCACGGTGATGCCGCAGTGACCGGACAGGGCGTAGTTCAGGAAACCCTGAACATGTCAAAAGCGCGTGGTTATGAAGTTGGCGGTACGGTGCGTATCGTTATCAACAACCAGGTGGGCTTCACTACCTCTAACCCGCTGGATGCCCGTTCTACACCGTACTGTACTGATATTGGTAAGATGGTACAGGCACCGATTTTCCACGTTAATGCGGATGATCCGGAAGCGGTTGCCTTTGTTACCCGTCTGGCGCTCGATTTCCGTAACACCTTCAAACGTGATGTTTTCATCGACCTGGTATGCTACCGCCGTCACGGCCACAACGAAGCCGACGAGCCGAGTGCAACCCAGCCGCTGATGTATCAGAAAATCAAAAAACATCCGACGCCGCGCAAAATCTACGCGGACAAGCTGGAGCAGGAAAAAGTGGCGACGCTGGAAGATGCCACCGAGATGGTTAACCTGTACCGCGATGCGCTGGATGCGGGCGATTGCGTAGTGGCTGAGTGGCGTCCGATGAACATGCACTCTTTCACCTGGTCGCCGTATCTCAACCACGAATGGGATGAAGAATACCCGAACAAGGTTGAGATGAAACGTTTGCAGGAACTGGCAAAACGTATCAGCACGGTGCCAGAAGCCATTGAGATGCAGTCTCGCGTTGCCAAGATTTATGGTGATCGCCAGGCGATGGCGGCCGGTGAAAAACTGTTTGACTGGGGCGGCGCGGAAAACCTTGCTTACGCCACGCTGGTTGATGAAGGTATTCCGGTTCGTCTGTCTGGTGAAGACTCCGGTCGCGGAACCTTCTTCCACCGTCACGCAGTGATTCACAACCAGTCCAACGGCTCCACTTATACGCCGCTGCAACATATTCATAACGGTCAGGGCGCGTTCCGCGTCTGGGACTCCGTACTGTCTGAAGAAGCAGTGCTGGCATTTGAATACGGTTATGCCACCGCAGAACCGCGGACGTTGACCATCTGGGAAGCACAGTTCGGTGACTTTGCCAACGGTGCCCAGGTCGTTATTGACCAGTTCATCTCCTCCGGCGAACAGAAATGGGGCCGTATGTGTGGTCTGGTGATGCTGCTGCCGCACGGTTACGAAGGGCAGGGGCCGGAGCACTCCTCCGCGCGTCTGGAACGTTATCTGCAACTTTGCGCCGAGCAAAACATGCAGGTTTGCGTACCGTCTACTCCGGCACAGGTTTACCACATGCTGCGTCGCCAGGCGCTGCGCGGGATGCGTCGTCCGCTGGTGGTCATGTCACCGAAATCGCTGCTGCGTCATCCGCTGGCGGTTTCCAGCCTCGAAGAACTGGCGAACGGCACCTTCCTGCCAGCCATCGGTGAAATCGACGAGCTTGATCCGAAGGGCGTGAAGCGCGTAGTGATGTGTTCTGGTAAGGTTTATTACGACCTGCTTGAACAACGCCGTAAGAACAATCAACAAGATGTCGCCATCGTGCGTATCGAGCAACTCTACCCGTTCCCGCATAAAGCGATGCAGGAAGTGTTGCAGCAGTTTGCTCACGTCAAGGATTTTGTCTGGTGCCAGGAAGAGCCGCTCAACCAGGGCGCATGGTACTGCAGCCAGCATCATTTCCGTGAAGTGATTCCGTTTGGGGCTTCTCTGCGTTATGCAGGCCGCCCGGCCTCCGCCTCTCCGGCGGTAGGATATATGTCCGTTCACCAGAAACAGCAACAAGATCTGGTTAATGACGCGCTGAACGTCGAATAAATAAAGGATACAAAATGAGTAGCGTAGATATTCTGGTCCCTGACCTGCCTGAATCCGTAGCTGATGCCACCGTCGCAACCTGGCATAAAAAACCCGGCGACGCAGTCGTACGTGATGAAGTGCTGGTGGAAATCGAAACTGACAAAGTGGTACTGGAAGTACCGGCATCAGCAGACGGCATTCTGGATGCGGTTCTGGAAGATGAAGGTACAACCGTAACGTCTCGTCAGATCCTCGGCCGCCTGCGTGAAGGCAATAGCGCGGGTAAAGAAACCAGCGCTAAATCTGAAGAGAAAGCGTCCACGCCTGCGCAACGTCAGCAGGCGTCTCTGGAAGAGCAAAACAACGACGCGTTAAGCCCGGCGATCCGTCGCCTGCTGGCTGAACACAACCTCGATGCCAGCGCTATTAAAGGCACCGGTGTTGGCGGTCGTCTGACCCGTGAAGATGTGGAAAAACATCTGGCGAAAGCCCCGGCGAAAGATGCAACTCCGGCAGCAACTGCTCCGGCGGCTCAACCAGCACTGGCTGCTCGTAGCGAAAAACGTGTACCGATGACTCGTCTGCGTAAGCGCGTGGCAGAGCGTCTGTTGGAAGCGAAAAACTCCACCGCTATGCTGACCACGTTCAACGAAGTCAACATGAAGCCGATTATGGATCTGCGTAAGCAGTACGGTGAAGCGTTTGAAAAACGCCACGGCATCCGTCTGGGCTTTATGTCCTTCTATGTGAAAGCGGTTGTTGAAGCGCTGAAACGTTACCCGGAAGTGAACGCATCTATTGATGGCGATGATGTGGTTTACCACAACTATTTCGACGTTAGCATGGCAGTTTCTACGCCGCGCGGTCTGGTAACGCCGGTTCTGCGTGATGTCGATACCCTCGGCATGGCTGACATTGAGAAGAAAATCAAAGAGCTGGCTGTGAAAGGCCGTGACGGCAAGCTGACAGTTGAAGATCTGACCGGTGGTAACTTTACCATCACCAACGGTGGTGTGTTCGGTTCCCTGATGTCTACGCCTATCATCAACCCGCCGCAGAGCGCAATTCTGGGCATGCACGCTATTAAAGATCGTCCGATGGCGGTGAATGGTCAGGTTGAGATCCTGCCGATGATGTACCTGGCGCTGTCCTACGATCACCGCCTGATCGATGGTCGCGAATCCGTGGGTTTCCTGGTGACAATCAAAGAGTTGCTGGAAGATCCGACGCGTCTGCTGCTGGACGTGTAGTAGTTTAAGCCTCACCTGCACTGTAGACTGGATAAGGCGTTATCGCCGCATCCGATGAATGATGCCTGATGCGACGCTTAACGCGTCTTATCAGGCCTACGGGTGACTCCGATGCAGGTCGGATAAGGCGCTCGCGCCGCATCCGACAAGCGATGCCTGATGTGACGCTTAACGCGTCTTATCAGGCCTACGGGTGACTCTGATGCAGGTCGGATAAGGCGCTCGCGCCGCATCCGACAAGCGATGCCTGATGCGACGCTTAACGCGTCTTATCAGGCCTACGGGTGACTCCGATGTAGGTCGGATAAGGCGCTCGCGCCGCATCCGACAAGCGATGCCTGATGCGACGCTGACGCGTCTTATCAGGCCTACGGGTGACTCCGATGTAGGTCGGATAAGGCGCTCGCGCCGCATCCGACAAGCGATGCCTGATGTGACACTTAACGCGTCTTATCAGGCCTACGGGTGACTCCGATGTAGGTCGGATAAGGCGCTCGCGCCGCATCCGACAAGCGATGCCTGATGCGACGCTGACGCGTCTTATCAGGCCTACGGGTGACTCCGATGTAGGTCGGATAAGGCGCTCGCGCCGCATCCGACAAGCGATGCCTGATGCGACGCTTAACGCGTCTTATCAGGCCTATGGGTGACTCTGATGTAGGTCGGATAAGGCGCTCGCGCCGCATCCGACAAGCGATGCCTGATGCGACGCTTAACGCGTTTTATCAGGCCTATGGGTGACTCTGATGTAGGTCGGATAAGGCGTTATCGCCGCATCCGACAATACCCGGAAGCGATACGTCACATTCGGTCTACGGTTTAAAAGATAACGATTACTAAAGGATGGACAGAATACATGAACTTACATGAATATCAGGCAAAACAACTTTTTGCCCGCTATGGCTTACCAGCACCGGTGGGTTATGCCTGTACTACTCCGCGCGAAGCAGAAGAAGCCGCTTCAAAAATCGGTGCCGGTCCGTGGGTAGTGAAATGTCAGGTTCACGCTGGTGGCCGCGGTAAAGCGGGCGGTGTGAAAGTGGTAAACAGCAAAGAAGACATCCGTGCTTTTGCAGAAAACTGGCTGGGCAAGCGTCTGGTAACGTATCAAACAGACGCCAATGGACAACCGGTTAACCAGATTCTGGTTGAAGCGGCGACCGATATCGCGAAAGAGCTGTATCTTGGTGCCGTTGTTGACCGTAGCTCCCGCCGCGTGGTCTTTATGGCCTCCACTGAAGGTGGCGTGGAAATCGAAAAAGTGGCGGAAGAAACCCCGCACCTGATCCATAAAGTTGCGCTTGATCCGCTGACCGGCCCGATGCCGTATCAGGGACGCGAGCTGGCGTTCAAACTGGGTCTGGAAGGTAAACTGGTTCAACAGTTCACCAAAATTTTCATGGGCCTGGCGACCATTTTCCTGGAACGGGATTTGGCGCTGATCGAAATCAACCCGTTGGTTATCACCAAACAGGGCGATCTTATCTGCCTCGACGGCAAACTGGGCGCTGATGGTAACGCACTGTTCCGCCAGCCTGATCTGCGCGAAATGCGCGACCAGTCGCAGGAAGATCCGCGTGAAGCGCAGGCTGCACAGTGGGAACTGAACTACGTAGCGCTGGACGGCAACATCGGTTGTATGGTTAACGGCGCAGGCCTGGCGATGGGCACGATGGACATCGTTAAACTGCACGGCGGTGAACCGGCTAACTTCCTCGATGTTGGCGGTGGTGCAACCAAAGAACGCGTGACCGAAGCATTCAAAATCATCCTCTCTGACGAAAAAGTAAAAGCCGTTCTGGTTAACATCTTTGGCGGTATCGTTCGTTGCGACCTGATTGCTGACGGTATCATCGGCGCGGTAGCAGAAGTGGGTGTTAACGTCCCGGTTGTCGTACGTCTGGAAGGTAACAACGCCGAACTCGGCGCGAAGAAACTGGCTGACAGCGGCCTGAATATTATTGCAGCAAAAGGTCTGACGGATGCAGCTCAGCAGGTTGTTGCCGCAGTGGAGGGGAAATAATGTCCATTTTAATTGATAAAAACACCAAGGTTATCTGCCAGGGCTTTACCGGTAGCCAGGGGACTTTCCACTCTGAACAGGCCATTGCATACGGCACTAAAATGGTGGGCGGCGTAACTCCAGGTAAAGGCGGCACCACCCACCTTGGCCTGCCGGTGTTCAACACCGTGCGTGAAGCAGTAGCTGCCACTGGTGCCACTGCTTCTGTTATCTACGTACCAGCACCGTTCTGCAAAGACTCCATTCTGGAAGCCATCGACGCAGGCATTAAGCTTATCATCACCATCACTGAGGGCATCCCGACGCTGGATATGCTGACCGTGAAAGTGAAACTGGACGAAGCGGGCGTGCGCATGATTGGCCCGAACTGCCCGGGTGTAATCACTCCGGGTGAGTGTAAAATCGGTATCCAGCCGGGCCACATCCATCGCCCTGGTAAAGTGGGTATCGTTTCCCGTTCCGGTACGCTGACTTATGAAGCAGTTAAACAGACCACGGATTACGGTTTCGGTCAGTCTACCTGTGTCGGTATCGGCGGCGATCCGATCCCTGGCTCTAACTTTATCGACATTCTCGAAATGTTCGAAAAAGATCCGCAGACCGAAGCGATCGTGATGATCGGTGAGATCGGCGGTAGCGCCGAAGAAGAAGCGGCTGCGTACATCAAAGAGCACGTCACCAAGCCAGTTGTGGGTTACATTGCCGGTGTGACTGCGCCGAAAGGCAAACGTATGGGTCACGCAGGTGCAATCATTTCCGGTGGTAAAGGGACTGCGGATGAGAAATTTGCTGCCCTGGAAGCCGCAGGCGTGAAAACCGTTCGCAGCCTGGCTGACATCGGTGAAGCACTGAAAACTGTTCTGAAATAAATATCTGTAATAAGAAATAGCCCTCGCCGCGTCCCTCTACAGGAATGGCGAAGGGCTGTCGGTTTCGACATGGTTGGCCATCTTATGATGGCCTTTTTTATGCCTTAAACGTTAACCACGGTCGAAATCTGACTGCTGGTTGAATCAATCCTGTCTCCTGCGGGGCTTCGATAAGTGAATCAATATCGCTTATAAGCGACCACCGCTTCTTCTTGATGCCATTTTGTTGAAAATGAAAAATTATATTCTCCAGGGTTCATATTTTTTAATTTTATATGTTTGCCAGTTTTTTCAGTTAGGGTTTGTTATTTTAAGGATGATAAAAATAGAATATGTATTAATGATAACAAGACATACTCTTATGCTTGAAAATTAATAGTTTTTTAAATTTCGCTATATGTCAATGTATTATGCTCTTGATACAACGCTGGTTTTTCGGCTATTACGTTAATGATTAGCTGTCGTGAATACGTTTTTACGAATAATTAAATTACAGACATCTTGCAATCTCATCATATTCATATGTTCAAATGAGAAAATATTTTGCCAACAATATCACTTTTTCCAAAAGTTAAATTAAGCATATTGAATTCGCATACAAAGCGTTGGCAATTTTTTTGAATTTATATTCACGGTGAATATGCTATAGAAATTAAATTCACTAAATGAATTAATAATACGAAATTATAAACAGGAATTATATAAGCCGTTTCTGTATTCATTCGCTCATCTTTCTGGGCGATTACAGCATTTAATTTTATCCAGTAACAGGAGAAGATTCATGAGTAAGCCTTCAGATCCTCGTATTGATACCAGCCGCGTCATCCATGCGCCACAAGGTACTCAACTGCATTGCAAAAACTGGCAGATCGAAGCTGCCTATCGGATGTTGCAGAACAACCTTGATCCAGACGTGGCTGAAAATCCGCAACATCTGGTGGTGTACGGCGGTATTGGCCGCGCGGCACGTAACTGGGAGTGTTTCGACCAGATTCTGGAATCCCTGAAAAATCTGGAACCCGATGAGTCGCTGCTGGTTCAGTCCGGTAAACCCGTTGGTGTATTTAAAACCCATACTGACGCGCCACGTGTGTTGATCGCCAACTCTAACCTGGTGCCGCAATGGGCCAACTGGGATCACTTCAACGAACTCGATCGCAAAGGTCTGTTCATGTATGGACAGATGACCGCCGGTTCGTGGATCTACATTGGTAGCCAGGGCATTGTGCAGGGAACGTTTGAAACCTTTGTTGAGGCGGGGCGTCAGCACTACAACAATTCGCTAAGCGGAAAGTGGATCCTGACTGCGGGGCTGGGTGGCATGGGTGGAGCACAACCGCTGGCGGCGACTCTGGCAGGGGCATGTTCATTAAATATTGAGTGTCAGCAAAGTAGCATCGACTTCCGTCTGCGTACCCGTTATGTCGATAAACAGGCGAAAGATCTCGATGATGCACTGGCGCTGATTAAATACCACACCGAGCGCAAAGACGCCGTTTCTATCGCGCTACTGGGCAATGCGGCAGAAATTGTTCCTGAACTGGTGAAACGTGCACGTCAGGGGGCGATCAAACCGGATCTGGTCACTGACCAGACGTCTGCCCACGATCTGATTAACGGCTATTTGCCGATGGGGTGGAGCGTAGAACAATGGCGTGCGGCACAACAAGATCCGCAACAACACGCCAGGCTGCAAAAAGACGCCGCACAAAGTTGTGTGGCGCATGTTCAGGGGATGCTGGACTTCCAGGCGATGGGTATTCCGGTTGTCGACTATGGCAACAATATCCGTCAGGTAGCCTTCAATGAAGGTCTGCAAAATGCCTTTGATTTCCCGGGCTTTGTCCCTGCTTATATTCGCCCAATGTTCTGTGAAGGCAAAGGCCCGTTCCGTTGGGTAGCGCTGTCTGGTGACCCGGAAGATATCTATAAGACTGATGCCAAAATTAAAGAGCTGTTCCCCAATAACGTGCTGACGCACCGCTGGCTGGATATGGCGCGCGAGCGTATTGCTTTCCAGGGCTTGCCTTCACGAATTTGCTGGCTGGGGCTTGGCGAGCGTCACCTGGCGGGGCTGGCATTCAATGAAATGGTACGCAACGGTGAATTAAAAGCGCCGATTGTGATTGGTCGCGATCATCTTGATACCGGCTCTGTCGCCAGCCCGAACCGCGAAACCGAAAGTATGCTCGATGGCAGTGACGCGGTATCTGACTGGCCGTTGCTCAATGGTCTGCTCAACACGGCGGGCGGGGCAACGTGGGTGTCTCTGCATCATGGCGGCGGCGTTGGGATGGGATATTCCCAGCACGCCGGGATGGTCATTGTTGCTGATGGTAGCGAAGAAGCTGAAAAACGCCTGGCGCGTGTGCTGGTTAATGACTGTGCGTCAGGCGTTATGCGTCACGCTGATGCCGGTTATGAAGCCGCTATTGAATGTGCCAAAAATTATGGTCTGAAATTGCCGATGATTCGCTAAATATTAACGCTGTTATTTAATATTTGCGCTAATACAGGCGGAAAGTAATCCGCCTGTATAACAATAATTATCAAAAAATATTCATTACATCGTCGAAAGAAATATCTCTCGACCCTCTTTTGCTGTTTCAAAAAATGACCTCTCATTTTGCAGGAGACTTTTTCATGGAATCAAGCAGCCCTATCCGCAGTAAAAAACCGGTTTTAGAATCAAATACTATTAACGCCGTTCCTGAGTCCGCTCGCCATGGCGCGCCCTCCAGCCAGTTTACTTTGTGGCTAAGTGCTAACTTACAGATTACCGCCGTGGTGGACGGTGCGTTAGCTATTATTTTTGGTTCTGAAGCCATGTCAGCAATAATCGGTTTATTAATCGGTAATATTATTGGTGGTGCGGTTATGGCGTTGCACTCGTCACAGGGCGCAAAGCTGGGATTACCACAGATGATCTCCAGTCGTATCCGCTTTGGCGTCAAAGGGGCGGCGCTACCGTTACTGATGGTGATTATTATGTATCTCGGATTTGCCGCGACGGGTACGGTATTATCCGGTCAGGCGATTAACCGGATATTTGGTTTTGAGTCAGCTTCTACCGGAATTATTATATTCGGTATGCTGACTGCCACCATTGCGCTGGTGGGTTATAAACTTATTCACGTAGTGGGCCGTGTTGCCGGTGTATTAAGTATTCTGGGTTTTATTTATCTCGCCACCCAACTTAGTGGTCACTACGACGTGGCGGCGGCATTTGGTCAAAAACCTTTTAGTTTTTCTATATTTTTATTAACGATAGCCCTCTCTGCAGGATGGCAACTAACGTTTGCACCATACGCCTCTGATTATTCCCGCTATTTACCGGCTGATACCCCTGCAAAATCTATCTTCTTTGCCACCTTTTTGGGAACCACGCTCGGCGCGCAATGTGCCATGACCTTTGGCGTTCTTGTTGCTGCTTGCGGTGCTAACTTCCTGAAAGATCAGGTCGGTTTTATGGGCGAGTTAGCCGGGCCAACGTTTGCCATTCTGATTTATACGGTGATTGTTTGCGGCAAACTGACGGTTAACTGTTTGAATGCCTACGGCGGCTTTATGTCGATTCTGGCGACCGTCAGTGCCTTTAATAATCGCAGTCAGGTTTCACAGCGTGTTCGCGCTGCCTACGTTGTAGGTTTCGTGCTGTTGTCGATGGTCGTCGCGCTGGCGGCAAGCGCAGACTTTTTGAATAATTTCAAAAACTTCGTTCTGCTGCTGTTGACGGTATTTGTGCCGTGGAGCGCTATCAATCTCATCGACTACTACTTCATCTCACAAGGTAAAACCGATATTCCGGCACTTTATACACCGGAGGGACGCTATGGCGCGTATAACAAAACCGCGTTGGTTTGCTACGGAATTGGTGTGCTGGTGCAGATCCCCTTCCTGAATCAAAAACTGTATCAGGGGCCCATTTCTGTACTGATGGACGGGGCGGATATTTCCTGGATTATCGGTTTGTTAATGACTGCCGTTATCTATTACCCGTGGGCGAAACGCACCACCAGTGTCCCTGCCCAGACTATTTATCCCGAGTCGTAATATGGATGTGATGCTGATATCTGCACTGGATAAGCCTCTGCAATCGTGGCGTAACGGCGGAGGTTTTACCCGACAACTGCTTGCCTGGCCTGATGATGAAAACTGGTTGTTGCGCATCAGTATGGCGAATGTCAGTCAGGACGGTCCTTTTTCGGCGTGGCCAGGCGTGGTACGTGGTCTCGCGATCCTCGATGGGGAAGGGGTGAAACTGACGTTTGTCGATTCGATCATCAACCTGCAACGTCACGATCCCGCCTTAATTTTCCCAGGTGAAGCGATGCCGGATTGCCAGTTGCTGGGCGGGACTGTTCGCGATCTCAATGTCATGGCGCGGGAAGCTGATGTGGGGATGTTGCGGGTGCAAAGTGCTGTTGACTGGCTCCCTCCGTCACTCGCGCAAGCGGGGCTGTTCACGTTGTGTGAAGGGGAGTGGATAAGCGGCGAGAAGAGGACGTTTGTAGCTACGAATACGCTGTTATGGCTGGCTCAGCCTGATGGCAAGCCCTGGCGTTTCGAACCACGGAAAAAAGTCTCTGTCGGTGAGCTGGCAGGCTGGTGGCTTTATTATCTACGAGGGGAAAAATCCTTATGAGTGCATTAACGCTCTGGCGAAATACCACGCTGGCGACACTTTCCGCTAACGATTGGGGAGTGATTGAAAATGGTGCATTAATCAGCCGTGGCGACACTATTGTTTGGCTTGGCAAGGCCACGCAGATCCCTCGCGAACTGACGGCTGACATTACAGAGGAACACGACCTGCAGGGTAAGTTGCTGACACCCGGTCTGGTGGATTGCCATACGCATCTGGTGTATGGCGGCCAGCGGGCGAATGAGTTTGAGATGCGGCTGCAAGGTGTGGCTTATGAAGATATTGCGAGAGCGGGCGGCGGGATCTTATCTACCGTCAATGCCACGCGGGCTGCCAGCGAAACGCAACTGTTTGAACTGGCGGCGCAGCGACTACAAAACTGGTTGCGTGAAGGCGTCAGCACGCTGGAAATAAAATCCGGTTATGGCTTGACGCTGGAAGATGAAGCGCGCTGTTTGCGCGTCATTCGCCGCTTACAGGAATCTACCGGGTTACGTATTCAGTCTACTTTTCTTGGGGCGCACAGTTTACCGCCAGAGTTTGCCGGACGCAGTGATGATTACATTACAGCACTTTGCGACTGGATGGGCGTCCTGCATGGACAGGGGCTGATTGATGCAGTTGATGCTTTTTGTGAAAACATCGCCTTTAGCCCAGACCAGGTACGGCGCGTTTTCAGTAAAGCGCAACACTATGGAGTGCCGGTAAAACTCCATGCCGAACAGCTTTCTGACCAGCAAGGTGCGGCGCTGGCGGCGGCGTTTTCTGCGCTGTCCTGCGATCATCTGGAATACCTTAGCGAATCGGGGATCGTTGCCATGAAAGCGGCCGGAACGGTGGCGGTTCTGCTCCCCGGGGCCTATTACTTCCTGCGCGAAACCCATCTACCGCCGATTGCCGCTTTGCGGGCAGCGGGCGTGCCAATTGCCATCTCCACGGACCATAACCCCGGAACGTCTCCCAATATGTCATTGCCATTGATGATCAATATGGCCTGTACGCTGTTCCGCATGACACCGCTGGAAGCCGTTCAGGGCGTTACGCGTAATGCGGCAAAGGCACTTGGACTTATTGATCGGGGGGAACTTGCGCCGGGGTTACGGGCGGATATGGCGGTCTGGGATCTAAATCATCCACGTGAACTGGCCTATTGGTTTGGGCACCAGCCTTGTCAGGGGCTGATTGTCGGTGGAAAAAGGAGTTGGTAATGAAGCAAACATTTTTGCCGTGGAGTGGGCGTGTTGACTCGCAGGAAACCGGCGTCAGCACTCGCTGGCATCAGCATGTGCAACCGTTTAGTGAACAAAGCCTTGGAGGCTGTACGCTGATAGGTTTTGCCGTTGATGACGGCGTACAACGTAACGGTGGGCGAACGGGCGCAGCAGGTGGGCCGGGTGCATTACGCAGCATATTGGGCAATATGCCGGTGCTCAATGAAGACGCTATTTTTGATATGGGCGATGTGCAAAGTGAGGAACAGGCGCTGGAATCCGCACAAAACTGTCTGGCGACAAACGTTGCCACGGTCATTGCGCGTAACAGTTTTCCGCTGGTTCTGGGCGGTGGTCATGAAGTGGCGTGGGGAACATTTCAGGGGATTATGCAGTCGCGCCCTGATATCCAGCGACTGCTGATTATCAACCTTGACGCGCATTTTGATTTACGGATGGCTGAAAAGGCCAATTCAGGTACGCCATTTCGCCAGATGCAGGAGTGGAACACGCAGCATGGCAAACCATTTAGTTATCGCGTGCTGGGAATAAGCCGTTTTGCCAATACTCAGGCGTTATTTGATCGCGCTGATAGCCTCGGCGTGCGTTATTGGCTGGACGAATCTCTGCAATTTGAAAGCGATTTGCATGAGGTTATTAATGCGCTCTCGGCAGATATTCAGGCGTGTGACGCTATTTATTTAACGATTTGTCTCGATGTCCTACCGGGGTATCAGGCTCCCGGCGTTTCTGCGCCATCACCGTTAGGCGTGCCGTTAAATATTACTGAAGCCATTGTGAATTTAATCGCCGGTAGCGAGAAGTTGATTGCTGCGGATATTGCCGAACTTAACCCGGAACTGGATCGCGATAATTTGACTGCGAAAGTTGCCGCTCGCCTGGTGACCAGCATTGTTCGGCGGGGGAAAAAGATAAGACAAATTAAGACGTTGTCGCAGTAACCCGTTGTTAAACTCATCATGATAAGGAAACACAATGAAAGGATTGATACGAAGAGTCACTGTCACCGTTGTGCTCTGGAGCGTTTGCTCCATCGCGATGGCAAAATCAACCATTACGCTGGATGGCGAACATCTCTCTATTGACCAGGCATGGTCAATTGCATTAGGGGATAACGGCGTCAAAATCGCGCCGAAAGCCATGGAGCGCATGGAAAAAAGTTATGATTTGGTGATGACCGCCGCGCATTCTGGAACACCCGTTTACGGTTTAACCGTGGGCGTGGGGCTAAATAAAGATCAGCCCATATTTGATGCCAAAGGAAATTTAACGCCAGAGGTGATTGACGCGTCGAAAAAATTTAATGCTGCCGCGCTGCGCGCCCATTCTGCAGGCGTCGGCTCAATGTTGCCGGATTATCTTGCTCGTCTCTCAATGGTATTACGTTTAAATACCATGCTGCATGGGCAAACCGGAGCGCAGCCTTATATTGCCGAACTGTATGTTGAATTTATTAATCGCGGCGTTACACCTTTAATTCCGGCGCGTGGAAGCATTGGCGCAGCAGATATTATGCTCGCATCACACGTTGGCCTGGTGATGATGGGGGAATGGAAAGCGCGGGTTAATGGCGTGGAAATGAGTGGTGGCGATGCGCTGGCGAAAGTGGGGCTTAAACCACTGGTGCCGCAGGGTAAAGATATGCTGGCGATTTTGTCGAACAACAGCGTTGGCACGGCGTATGCGATTGAAGCGGTACGGTCGGCACGCCAGTTGCTGAATGTCAGCCCGGTGGTTTTCGCTATGAGTCTGGAAGCGTTGAATGGTAACGTCGCGCCGGTACTGCCGCAGTCGATCGGCGTGCGTCCTTTCCCGCAGTTGGCTGATTCCGCGAAAGAGATCCGCGATGCGTTAATCGGTTCTTATTTATGGCATAAGGATGACAAACGTGCATTGCAGGATCCGTTATCGTTCAGAACAACGGTGTATACCCTTTCTGAGTCGGTACGTGCGCTACATGACGCAGAAGATATCATTACCGTGCAGATCAACAGTTCTGACGATAACCCGGCAACTGTGCTGAATGCTGATAAGGCGTACCAGGATTCCAGCCAGGTCGCGCAATATTTTGTTAAAGATGGCGCAATCAGCGGCGGGATTTTCCCGACGGCAAACTTCGAATCGTTACCTGTTGCGCTTGCCACCCAGCGTTTGACCGTGGCGTTAGTGCATGTTTCGCATAACAGTATGCGTCGCTCGCTGCACCTGGAAGATGATCACTTTACGGGTTTAACGCGCTTCCTGTCGGCACCCGGTAATAAAGGTCACGGCTTTGGTTCGCTGCATATTCCTTTTGTCGCGCTGCATGCAGAAAATGTTGATCTCGCCAATCCTGTTTCTTTCGATATTCAACCGGTTGCCGGAGGCATTGAAGATACCGGTGCCAATAACGACCATGCAGCCAGAAGACTGAAACAGGTGGTTGATAATTTGAACATTATTTATGGCATTGAATTGATGCATTCCGCGCAGGCAATCGATTTGCGGTTGCAAGCCGATCCACAACTGGCATTAGGTAAATCAACAAAAGCGATGTTTACCGCCTACAGAAAAGTCGTGCCATTTGTCGAGCAGGATCGCATCTTTACTCCGGATATTGCAGCATCGCAAAAATTCTTAGAAGGATATGCGATAAATCAAAAATAAAATCGGTGTTGGTTGTTTATCATAATATCCATAGATATGATAATTATCAGTTTAATAGTTTTTCTTAATATTGATTATAATAATCCGAAGGGCGTTTTGCTTTTCGGATTATTATTGCCTCATTAAGGTAATTGCCATGCCGAACGTGCTGGGTTATAAATATCAATCATGATACTTATAAATTATTTATTGCTGCTTTGGTTACCATTACTTAGTAATAAGTAATGTATTTTTGATAGTTTAAACTATTTTTAAGGGACGGCATTATGAGAGGAAAAATACCCAAAACGGAATTGCTGGTGACTTTTGAGGTAGTCGCACGTCATGAAAGTTATACCAGAGCAGCAGAGGAGTTGGCGTTAACCCAAAGTGCAGTATTCAGACAAGTTAGCGCACTGGAAGAGTTTTTACATATATCATTATTTGCGCATTCTAAAAAAAGAATATTCCTTAATGATGCCGGTAAATATTATCTGGGAATTGTTAAAGAAACATTGAATAAACTGGAACGTGACACAAATACAATCATGACCTGGCAACCCACGGTTCAGGTTATTGAGCTTGCTGTCAATCCTACCTTCAGCACGCACTGGTTGATCCCCAATTTACGTGAGTTCAATAAATTGTATCCCGATATTATTGTCAATATCCACTCATTAGCCAATAACGGGGATTTTCTTAATCGGGAATACGATGCTGTCATTATGCGCGAAAATTTTTGCGCCCCCTGGTCGAAGGTAGAATATCTCTTTGAGGAAGAGATTCTGCCAGTATGCAGCGGCAGTTTGCTTTCACTGCCCGATCAAAAGCTGTCCGTTGCAGAACTACTTAGTGAGCTACCTCTTCTGCATCAGAGCACCCGTATTACTGGCTGGGAAGAGTGGTTTGCGCTATCGGGCGTTAGCAGTCCGCTGGTCAATAATGGGCCGCGTTTCGATTTGCTTTCGATGCTGATTGCCGCCGTGCGCTCTAATCTCGGCGTGGCATTGCTGCCGCGGTTCGCTATCCAACACGATTTAGATAGTGGTGATATGGTGATCCCGTGCGATGTGCCCATTCTTACCGGTAATCGCTTCATTATGACGTGGCGGGAAGAGAAGGCTGAATATCCGCACTTGCAGCTCTTTCGTGAGTGGTTGCTGGCAAAATCGGTGGTGCCGGAGGAGATGTAAACCTACGCCTGGCGAAATGCCAGGCGCAGATATTAACCGTCGAGACCTGGTTGTGCCTGATGGGGCAATTTTGCAGTGAGGCGTTCACCTCTTCAGTATCCAGAAAATGGTAAGCCAGCATAAAGATCAGCTCACCCTGCACGACTAAAGCGTAACATTCACTTTCATTAATGCCCCGCAGGGCAACTGGCACAGCGGTGTTGCTGCTCAAACTGGCTAAAGAAATTATTGCCTTTATCATCCACCAGAATGAATGCGGGCAGATTTTCAACTTCCATCATCCACACGGCTTCCATGCCCAGCTCCGGGTATTCCAGACAGCGAAGGCTTTTGACATATTCTTGCGCCAGTAACGCCGCCGCACCGCCAATACTTCCCAGATTAAAGCCGCCATGTTTGTGACAGGCATCGGTGACCTGCTGGCTGCGGTTGCCTTTCGACAACATGACCAGACTGCCGCCCGCTGCCTGAAAGGTATCGACATAACCGTCCATTCGACCGCCAGTGGTTGGCCCCAATGAACCGCAGGCCATGTTTTCTGGTGTTTTCGCCGGCCCTGCGTAATAGACAACATGATGTTTCAGGTAATCCGGCATCGGTTCACCGTTATCCAGTCGCTCTTTAATTTTTGCGTGGGCGATATCGCGCGCCACCACGATTGGCCCACTTAACGACACGCGGGTGCCGACCGGTAACGTGGCGAGATCTTGCATCACGTCACGCAATGGACGATTCAGATCGAGATGCATATGATGCGTGCGATTTTCTTCCCGCATTGATACAGGAATATATTGCCCCGGATTATGTTCGAGTTTTTCCAGCCAGATACCGTGTTTGTTAATTTTGGCCTTAATATTGCGATCGGCGGAACAGGAGAGCGCCATGGCAATTGGGCAGGAGCCGCCGTGGCGTGGCAGACGAATAACACGAATATCATGAGCGAAATATTTGCCACCAAACTGAGCACCAATACCAAATTGCTGGCTGGCGTCGAGCAATGTTTTTTCCAGTTCAACATCGCGGAATGCTTGTCCCTGCTCGTTTCCGCTGGTGGGCAGATTATCGTAGTATTTCGTTGAAGCCAGTTTGGCGACTTTTAACGCTTGATCGGCAGAAAGTCCTCCGACGACAAAGGCGATATGGTAGGGCGGACAGGCGGCGGTGCCCAGCGATTTCATTTTTTCAATTAAAAATGCGGTCAGTTTTTCCGGTTGCAGGAGAGATTTTGTTTCCTGATAAAGCGCGGCTTTATTGGCGGAGCCTCCCCCTTTATTAACACACAGAAAATGGTATTCGTCGCCGGGTACGGCGCTGATATCAATCTGCGCCGGGAGATTGGTTTGGGTATTCATCTCGGTATACATATCCAGTGGCGCATTTTGCGAAAAACGCAGATTATTTTCCTGGAAAGTGCTGTAAATACCTTTGCTCAGGGCTTCAGCATCATTGCACCCGGTCCAGATATGTTGTCCCTTGCTGGCAACAATCGTTGCTGTGCCTGTGTCCTGACAGTTGGGTAATATTCCCTTTGCCGAGACCTCTGCATTTCGCAGTAACTGCAAGGCCACGTATTTGTCATTACTGCTGGCTTGCGGATCGTTAAGAATGCTGGCGACCTGTTGCAAATGAGCAGAGCGTAAGAAAAAAGAGGCTTCATAAAATGCCTGTCGGGCAAGCAACGTTAACGCGTCAGGGGCGACTTTTATTACGTCTTCACCGTCTAACTTCGTTACCATAATATGTTGATCGCTAATTAATTTATATTCTGTACCGTCTTTATCTTGCAAAAACGGATCCTGCCAGACGAATGGTTTAGACATGATCTCTTCTCACGTTGTGGTTATTTTTACCGAATGCTAAGACAGGCCATTTTTCCAGCAGGAGCTGGATGTTTATATCACGTTGTCATTCGGTATTTACTTAAGCATTTTTTGTTTAATTACGTGTGATTTTTAGAGGGACGTAGTTCACCCATTATTTAAGATGTGATAATACCAGCATGCTTCGCAATTTATTTTATTGATATATTTAGATAAATGTACCTGTCATGAATAAATCTGTGCAGGTACATTTATGAGGTTGATAATCTAAAAAATATTAATTATTAAATATCAAAATGAATACTTAATAAAGGTGCGTGTTGCTGTGCACCATAAACATCACTATCACCCACATTTCCGGAAATAATATCTCGTGGCATGACGATTTTTACTGCATTAGAAGGATCAAACCAGACAATACGATGAATAAATTCAGGTTCAACATGATATAAGCCAGCCACCAGTTCTGGGGTTAATTGCCCAGATGATTTAACTCGCTCATAGTTTTCTTTCGTTTTAAATAAAATATCTAAAACCAGTTCATAGGGTCCGGCGTTTTTGGAGCGGATCACCTGCGCCAGTGAACGAATTGACTGTTTCATGCCTGAACTCCTTCCGGCGTCACCTGTTCGATGTGGAAATCAAAACGCAGTGCGTCGTTGGCTTCAATCAGGTGATAGATCGAGAACTCATATACCGGCCCAGCCTGTACATCTGAGGGCGAGAACGGGAAGGCGAGGTTACCTGCGGTAGCGATGCGATTTTCATAGCCATAGTGCAACATGGTTGAACGCACCAGCGAGCAAACGCTATTGGCAATCTCCTGAGTTGGCGCGACGACATCCAGCAGGATCCCCAGTTCGTGTCCGGCAGTTTGCGTGGGTTCATGAGCACCCATGACGCCATTTTTTCCGTACAGGTGGAATGTAATGCGGATGCTGTCATCGTCCAGCGAAAGGTTACTCGCTACGCTTGCTTTCACTTCTTCGATAATTTTGTCGATCCCGGCAATCATAATAGGATCGCGGGTCCCGGCAATGGTCAGGCAGCGGAAGCCAACCCGACGGGCGCCTTCCAGTTTCAGGGCATACGGCGTTTCTTCATGTTTTGAACCGCTGACATACACTTCGCCATCATTGACCGCTTTAAATGTACAGCTCTTTAGATTCAGTACGCCGCCAGGTCCAGGCAGGAAGTACGGATCAGATTTCTCATACAACGTATGCGCGGCGGCGGACGTTTCGGTAAATTTACGCTGTGGATTAAATGTCTTCAGCGTAAAGCCGTTGTCGTCAATGATACCCATTGCACAGTCTGAACCGGAGCCAGGCGTTGCGGCAATGGCCGCGCACTCAAGGATTTTCCCGCAGTGCAGCGCCAGCCCTTCGTCAAACCCCTGCATGATAGGCAGTGCGGCAAAGCAGGCCGGGTCGTAAGCGCGCCCACCCAGAACCACCTGAGCGCCTGCTTTCAGCGCCCGCTGGAAAGGCTCGATCCCCATTTGCGCCACAATGTAGGTACTTTCGTCGATTGCTTCATGGGTTAATGCCGGGACAAAATCCAGCGCCGTGATTTTGCCATTATCCAGCGCTTCGTGGACGAGTGCTTTGTCGACGTCAGCAGGAATCAGCGCCATCGAGAACGAGAGTTTTTCTTCTTGCGCAATTTCATGAATAATTTCACGGCACCACTCCAGATGTGGGGCCGCGCCGGAGCCGCCTGCCGTACCGATTACCACCGGAATGTTGTTCTTCACGCCAGCGGTTATCATGTAACGCAGGTCGCGTTTGACGCCCGCCCGGTCGGTAAAGGCTTTACCCGCCCCCAGGTAATGGGGACCTGGGTCAGATGAACCGGCGTCAACGGCGATCAGATCCGGAGATTCTTCCATCGCCTTATTAAAACTTTCTTCCGGGAAACCATAACCAAGAATGGCTGTTGGCGATAACACTTTGAATTTACGAGCCATCTGTTATCCCTTAGCCTGCAACAGTGCGATAGTACGATTCATTTCGTTGAAGACGATGTTGAGGCCTTCGTCGAAACCCATCCCTGGCTTGACCAGCATACGCATTGGGCGTGCGGCCAGCGCAACGTGCACACAGGTGCGGGCGCTGATCTCTGTTTCGTTGCAGGTACCGCCCTGGTAGGCTTCCATCCCGTGTTTGTTGCAATACAACACTGCGTCAACGATGTTATGAACACCGCCAAGATCCGGCGTTTTAATTTGCACCATATGACAACTGCCTGCATCGGTGAAATCAACGATATCCTGGTAGGTGTTACACCACTCGTCAGCGACAATTTTCACGCCGGAACCGAGGCGCGTCAGCTCTTTGGTGATGGCGGTTAACAAGCGAATTTGATCAGGTTTATTACCGGCATCGACAGGACCTTCAATGTACAGTGGCAAACCTTGTGCTTCGTCTTCCAGACTGGCGATGTATTGGGCGCAGCGCACCGGATCCATATCGAAGATCAGACCGATAGTGCCGTAAACGTCAATGTGCAGGGTAGGGCGATAGCGTGCGCTGGTGCGTTTGCCCAAAATGCGATCCGCCAGCCAACGGATATATTCGCGTAGTTTTTCATCTTTATAGCCCAGCTTCTCTTCAACGTTATTAATCAATGCATGTGGCAGGACATCGACGCCTTTAAGGATCATTTTATCCACAGCGATGTAACGGTCGTCACCGCTTTGACCAAATAACGGAATGGATTCCGCTACGCAGGGTAATTGCCATTCGGCACAAACGACCTCGGTTTTCAGGCGACCGGTTGCCAGCGCGGTGGCGTCAAGTAATGCCTGCGATAAACCATAACGCACGGCAGTGTGCAGCAGGTTGCCGTCAATACGCAGTTTGTCGAAGAAACGGGCATTCGGCAGGAATGCGTCCACATCGCGGCCTTCCAGCAAAGGTTTGATATGCGTGTTGAGGAACGGAATAAAGTGTTCAGCAAGGAATAGTGGATCGCGGCCACCGGCTCCGGAGTATTGAACAGCAGCACAGTCACCGACGGCGACGGCACCGTTTTCCAGAATCAACTGAACTGAAACGCACTCCCCGGCCTGGCGCACAGCGCTAAAACCGGGCGTTACTGGCTCCCCGGTATAAAAAAAGCCGTCATGACCCGCTCCGTTTTTTATCGCCTGCTGGTCGTCGAAATAGAACGATGAGTAACCAGCGGTGAAAAGGGCCTGTTTTATTTTCATTATGGTCTTCCTATTAATTTGCTGTGGGATACGGCATTGATGTCATCTACAACCATCTGGAATGTCGGTTGGCGTCCTTCAACGCGTGCGCGTTCGGCAACGTAATCGTGGTGGAGGTCAAGAATCTCTTTTGGCAGAGGAACGGCTCCGGCTTCAAGTACGCGGATAGCCCCGGTGTTGTCACGAACCGGAAGAAGTTTGCCCGCGTTGCAGGCGGCTGGCGCAAAGGGTACATCCAGTACACCCGCTTCAAAAGCCAGCACTGTACCGCGCGCGATATCACCATTGCCCAGTTCGAACACTTTATTCAGGACGGCACGAACTTCACTTTTAATCAGCTCAATTTCCAGTTCAACCACAGGGCATGGCGGGAATTTTTGATCGCTGACCATATTGAGCATTTGACGGGAGGCTTTCAGCCCCTGCACGTTGGCGGCGGCGGTAGGTATACCCCATGCTTCATGTGGGCTTTTGGTGATAACTTTAGTTGCGCCCGACATGCCTGCTACCGCCGCGCCCCAGGAGATAATGGCGAACGCTTTCGATTCGTCTTCCGGAAAACCGTCCATCCACTGGTGGAACACCGTACTTAACTCGTAGTCTGTATAACCATTGTTTTGGAAGTATTCGTGCGCGAGTTCACGTAGAGACCGGATCGCCGCAATATCTTGTGTCAGGCAGCCGACCTGGCCATAACCAACAGTGATAGATTTTACGCCTTGTTCCAACGCCAACAGGCCCTCGATAATCGCAACAGAGTGCGAGATAAATGGCGGGATCAGCGTTCCAGTCAGTGGGCCAAATGGTTCGCGGTTGATACGAATGCCATGTTCTTCATACAACCCCATTAAGCGGTCGCAGTACTGCCAGTCGCGGATAGATTTTTCCAGCGTTACACGTTTGGCATACGGAATATTGTAGGAAATGCCGCCGCCTTCATAACTGGTGAAGCCACTGGCCATTGAGATTTCAGCCAGCAGGCGCGCATCTGGCGTGCCGTGGCGGATCTGTAACGGTTTTTGCAGGGTTTCGGTCAGACGGCGGCACGCTGCGACACCGTGGTTAACCACCGGTAAACCGTTCAGTTTAGATGTTCCGGCTTCGATGGACTTCTTAATTCCCACCGCCGCTTCTTCGTAACGATTCAGACGGGTGTAGGCATCAATGGTGCTCGGCAGCAGATCGCACTCTTCTTGTAGTGTTTTCAGTAGTTCAATGTGTTCGTCCATCAGCGCCACGCCAGCGCGCGGCTGGCTAAGTGTTTTACCTTCCAGGTCTGCTTTCAGCAGGGCAAGGGAGAAGCGTTTATGTTCAGGTATGGTTTGTTGGTATTTAACGCCATCTTCGAATTTTTCAACGTCCTTGCCAGTTTCCCAGGTTTTCAGTACCTGTTGCCGCTCGGCCATGAATTCGTCATGGGTTAATTTCTTGTTTCGAAGTTCCATTGGTTGCTGCCTTAATTGTTATAGGGTTAAGCATTGAATACTGGTGAGCGCAGCGGCTTGCGGGTCTACTCTGGCGACGTTTGCCAGCAGTGGAAATAGCCCCTGTGAATCACGGTAATATTCAAATTGAGTCGGTAAGAGAATGCGTTTGCCGTCGTCGTTTAACTCGCGGTACTTCAGCCAGTGATGAATATCAAACTGGCTGGCGCGCGACAGCCATCCACCGGAGCCGATGACTTTGTGCACGGTGGTAAGGTCGCGTCCCATTTGTAAATCAACATTACCGACGCAGGTGCAGACTTCTTTTTTGGTGCCCGCATGACGTTCTGTGGCGTAACCCACGCACAGCCCGGCCAGCACAGCATCGAAATATTTTTCTTCTGTGTTAGCGGGTAAGTATTCGGGATGAGCGGCCAAATGACGAAGGTAATGATAAAAAGCCTCCTGCTGCACGGGTTGCTGAGCAAAGATCATATTGACTAAGTCTTTTGCGTTTTCACCAACCACCGCCGCCGAGACGCGCATCCCCAGATCGCCTTCTACGGTTCGTTTTATGAATGGTTCTGGTACGCCGTGCAAAACGGTATCTGGCGCGAGATGATTAATGCAGGCGGAATAGACGTCGGTGGTTGCGCCGCCCATGTCGAGAAGAATGAACTCTTTCCAGTGACTATTTACATTGCTGATGGCCTTTACCAACTCATAGACCGTCCACGGTGTCGGCATCGGTTCTTCGCCCGTTTCATCAACAATGACATCCAGTCCTTTTCCTTTAACAATACGTTTGAGAAAAATGTCGCAGATGGCCTGACGCGCGGCCAAAGGGGTTGGATGGTCAAGGTCAGGCAGGACGTTATCGACGATAGTCAGCTCTTTATGCCCAAGGATGGCTTGCACTTCATCCTGAATATCCCTGTTTCCGGCATAAATAATGGCGCAGTCGAGTTTTGATTCTGCCAGCACGCGGGCGTTATTCAGTCCGTAACTTTCTTCACCGCCGTCGGTGCCGCCGGTGAACAACAGGATGTCTGGCGGTGTCTCTTCCAGCGCCTGAATATCACGGCGGTTCAGCTTGTAGGCGTAATATTGCGTGATTTTAGCGCCAGCAGAGTGAGCGGTTACTTTCGCAGTTTCCAGGGTGATAGAAGGCACTAACCCCATTGCAGCGACCGCCAGTCCCCCTTTGGCTGAGGAGGAATACTTCAATGCAACCTCACCGCAGTTTAACAGGGGGAGGGCATTATCTACGTTTAACACCTGGTTCAGGCTGGAGAAAAAACCTTCCGCCAGATGGTGCGTGGTGGTTGGAGTCAGAACGTGGTTAACCAACGTTAACGCGTCCCCCTCCCGAGTGAAGAGGGCTGCTTTGGTCCACGTCGATCCAATATCGACAGAGACAATTTGCATCAGATTGCCTCTTCGAGAATGTGTATTTCTACGTCATGACGTTGGTTGATATCGTTGGTCATCAGTTGGCAGACATCTTCTAAGTCATGGCTGGGGGCGAAGACGCGATCAAAACCCATTTCTTTGAATTTGATTTCCACGTCAGCGAAGTCATGTTTACCCACCACCAGGTTACCGCCCACATAAAGCAGAATGTCACCCAGCCCGCGCTCGATGCAGCGTTCACGCATGCCCAGACAGTCGATATCGCCATGACCATAGATAGAGGAAACCACAATCGCGTTAGCGCCAGTTTCAATGGCGGCATCAATATATTCGTCCTGGCTGACCATAACGCCCAGATTAATGACCCTGAAGTCATGGGTGGTAAAAACACGATCCAGAACTTTATTGCCTACTGCATGGCAGTCAGCGCCAATAACGCCAATCACAAGTGTTGCTTTCTTCATGGGTAATCCTTTGTAAGACAGAGAGTAAAATAAGTTACACACGTTGTATTTATGGCCATACATAACGGCACATGCTTAATATCACTGGAGTTTCTTTGCCCAGTCATTAGGATGCAATTGATCTATTTTCAAAATATCTTTCGTAAAATGCTTGTTTATAATGTGTGTTTAAATAGGTTAGAAAATTCAATGCGTTGCGATGCCTTGCGCCATTGATTTTAATTTTTTTTAAATTCTATTGATCTAATATGTTGATATAATTGTGATCAACATCTAATTTGCATTTTGGGCACACTTTTAACCCCTATAAAGGCAATTAAAAAAGTTTGATGTATGTATCCAATACTATTCGCTTCTGGCTTAACGCAGAATTGTAAAAATAATGTTGTAAGTAACAAGTAGTTAATATCCTGCACAGGTTTATGCCATTCGTTGGAGCTAATCAACTTTACGCCATAGGAGTATTTTTTAGAGGCAGGGTAACGTATTGTTCGAAGGAATCTGGAGTTTTATAACACTCACTTACAATCCCACTTCGTTGTTTCGTGTTGCTGTTAAATGAATAACAATATTCTATATATAACAGCCTGCGGTAGACTTACTTGCTGAATTACCTGCTATTTTTCTTAATTGTTAATTGCTGAATTAATCGTAGAGGACAAGAGCGGGAAAATACCTATACCCTATAATTTCGCTTAAAAAATTTTCGTCCCGCCTGACTATACCCAATACATCTATCCCTGTAAGTGATTATTACCAGAGAAACAATAAAATAATGGACTCATAGGAATGTGCTCATAAAGACAACAATCGATTAACTTTGATAAAAATATGTTATGTAAAATGGCAACAAATTGGCTACTCTAACTAATTAGTATTATAAAAAGTCGATAAAGCAGCTCTGTTAAATAAAATACTGGTTTTTTATCTATATCTCTCCATTGCGATAATAATTATGCATTTATGGTTTACAATATGTTAACAATAAAATTACTAACAATCTCTAATTCACACATAATTAACATATCTGATTGATTTTGATATAAATCAATTTTTAATTCTTGAAAAAAATCTGCAAAACACGATAAATTGTCGTAGATCAAATTGGTGAGATGGTGACAATTTCGCTATAAATTGATCACTGTCGAAAAATGCAAATTTGTTCAATAAAAACCTGTTTATTGTAAGGATTTTGCGGCGTAATATAATTGCGGGATCAATTTGGTTTATTCATTAACATGTTTGTAACTTTTTATCATTGTCTTTTCCTCTTTTGATGAAATGGCAACGATAGGGGCGAGCAAATAATTTTGTATTGGGGCATGCGTGTGACCCTTTCTAACGGGGTTCACTCTCGGAGTCTTCATGCGATGAGCAAGGAGTCATGATGTTAGATATAGTCGAACTGTCGCGCTTACAGTTTGCCTTGACCGCGATGTACCACTTCCTTTTTGTGCCACTGACGCTCGGTATGGCGTTCCTGCTGGCCATCATGGAAACGGTCTACGTCCTTTCCGGCAAACAGATTTATAAAGATATGACAAAGTTCTGGGGCAAGTTGTTTGGTATCAACTTTGCTCTGGGTGTGGCAACCGGTTTAACCATGGAGTTCCAGTTCGGGACTAACTGGTCTTATTATTCTCACTATGTAGGGGATATCTTCGGTGCGCCGCTGGCAATCGAAGGTCTGATGGCCTTCTTCCTCGAATCCACCTTTGTAGGTCTGTTCTTCTTCGGTTGGGATCGTCTGGGTAAAGTTCAGCATATGTGTGTCACCTGGCTGGTGGCGCTCGGTTCAAACCTGTCCGCACTGTGGATTCTGGTTGCGAACGGCTGGATGCAAAACCCAATCGCGTCCGATTTCAATTTCGAAACTATGCGTATGGAGATGGTGAGCTTCTCCGAGCTGGTGCTTAACCCGGTTGCTCAGGTGAAATTCGTTCACACTGTTGCGTCTGGTTATGTGACTGGCGCGATGTTCATCCTCGGTATCAGCGCATGGTATATGCTGAAAGGCCGTGACTTCGCCTTCGCAAAACGCTCCTTTGCTATCGCTGCAAGCTTCGGTATGGCTGCTGTTCTGTCCGTTATTGTTCTGGGTGATGAATCCGGTTACGAAATGGGTGACGTGCAGAAAACCAAACTGGCTGCTATTGAAGCCGAGTGGGAAACTCAACCTGCGCCTGCTGCCTTTACTCTGTTCGGTATTCCTGATCAGGAAGAGCAGACGAACAAATTTGCAATCCAGATCCCTTATGCGCTGGGTATCATCGCTACACGTTCTGTGGATACGCCGGTTATCGGCCTGAAAGAGCTGATGGTGCAGCACGAAGAACGTATCCGTAACGGGATGAAAGCGTACTCTCTGCTTGAGCAACTGCGTTCTGGTTCTACCGACCAGGCTGTACGCGATCAGTTCAATAGCATGAAGAAAGATCTCGGTTATGGTCTGCTGCTGAAACGCTATACGCCGAATGTGGCGGATGCGACTGAAGCGCAGATTCAACAGGCAACCAAAGACTCTATTCCACGTGTAGCACCGCTGTACTTCGCGTTCCGCATCATGGTGGCGTGTGGCTTCCTGCTGCTGGCAATTATCGCGCTCTCCTTCTGGAGCGTAATCCGCAACCGTATCGGTGAGAAAAAATGGCTGCTGCGCGCCGCGCTGTACGGTATTCCGCTGCCGTGGATCGCTGTAGAAGCGGGCTGGTTTGTTGCCGAATATGGTCGTCAACCGTGGGCTATCGGTGAGGTGCTGCCTACCGCAGTGGCGAACTCGTCGCTGACTGCAGGCGATCTCATCTTCTCTATGGTTCTGATTTGCGGCCTGTATACCCTGTTCCTGGTGGCAGAAATGTTCTTAATGTTCAAGTTTGCACGCCTCGGCCCAAGCAGCCTGAAAACCGGTCGCTATCACTTTGAGCAGTCTTCCACGACTACTCAGCCGGCACGCTAAGACAGGAGTCGTCAAATGATCGATTATGAAGTATTGCGTTTTATCTGGTGGCTGCTGGTTGGCATTCTGCTGATTGGTTTTGCAGTCACTGACGGTTTCGACATGGGGGTGGGCATGCTCACCCGTTTCCTCGGTCGTAACGACACCGAGCGTCGAATTATGATTAACTCCATCGCCCCACACTGGGACGGTAACCAGGTTTGGCTGATCACTGCAGGCGGCGCATTATTTGCTGCCTGGCCGATGGTCTATGCCGCTGCGTTTTCCGGCTTCTATGTCGCGATGATCCTCGTGCTGGCATCTTTGTTCTTCCGTCCGGTCGGTTTTGATTACCGTTCCAAGATTGAAGAAACCCGCTGGCGTAACATGTGGGACTGGGGCATCTTCATTGGTAGCTTCGTTCCGCCGCTGGTGATTGGCGTGGCGTTCGGTAACCTGTTGCAGGGTGTACCGTTCAATGTTGATGAATATCTCCGTCTGTACTACACCGGTAACTTCTTCCAACTGCTCAATCCGTTCGGCCTGCTGGCTGGTGTGGTAAGCGTCGGGATGATCATCACTCAGGGTGCAACCTATCTGCAAATGCGCACCGTTGGTGAACTGCACCTGCGTACCCGTGCAACGGCTCAGGTGGCGGCGCTGGTAACGCTGGTGTGCTTCGCACTGGCTGGCGTATGGGTGATGTACGGTATCGACGGTTATGTTGTGAAGTCGACAATGGACCATTACGCAGCATCTAACCCGCTGAATAAAGAAGTGGTTCGTGAAGCTGGTGCATGGCTGGTGAACTTCAACAACACGCCAATTCTGTGGGCTATTCCGGCTCTGGGGGTGGTTCTACCACTGCTGACTATCCTGACTGCGCGTATGGATAAAGCCGCGTGGGCGTTTGTGTTCTCTTCTCTGACACTGGCCTGCATCATTCTGACTGCGGGTATTGCAATGTTCCCGTTTGTAATGCCGTCCAGCACCATGATGAATGCAAGTCTGACAATGTGGGATGCAACTTCCAGCCAACTGACGCTTAACGTCATGACCTGGGTTGCGGTGGTTCTGGTGCCGATCATTCTGCTCTACACCGCCTGGTGTTACTGGAAAATGTTCGGACGTATCACCAAAGAAGATATTGAACGTAACACCCACTCTCTGTACTAAGTAAGGAGCTAAAAATGTGGTATTTCGCATGGATTCTGGGAACGCTTCTTGCCTGTTCATTTGGGGTAATTACCGCGCTGGCGCTTGAGCACGTCGAATCAGGCAAAGCCGGTCAAGAAGACAGTTGATGAGTAAGATTATCGCAACCTTGTATGCGGTAATGGACAAGCGCCCTCTGAGGGCGCTTTCCTTCGTGATGGCGCTTCTGTTAGCAGGATGTATGTTTTGGGACCCATCACGTTTTGCCGCGAAGACCAGTGAGCTGGAAATCTGGCATGGATTATTGCTGATGTGGGCCGTCTGCGCAGGCGTTATTCACGGCGTGGGGTTTCGTCCGCAGAAGGTTCTTTGGAAAGGGATTTTTTGCCCATTGCTTGCTGATCTTGTTCTCATTGTAGGGCTGATTTTCTTCTTCTTTTAAATCAGAATTCTCTTTAAAAATTTATGGGCCGTTGAGGGTCCATAAATTTTTACGCTCCCTTAACTTACCCTCATTCCCAAACCTCAATCGCACGCGTATAGTAGCAGCGTTTAAAAGTTCTAACTTTTGTTGCATTACCGGGATGTAAAGTGAATACAACGCTGTTTCGATGGCCGGTTCGTGTCTATTATGAAGATACTGATGCCGGTGGTGTGGTGTACCATGCCAGTTACATCGCTTTTTATGAAAGAGCACGCACAGAGATGCTGCGCCACCATCACTTTAGCCAACAGGCACTGATGGCTGAACGTGTTGCCTTCGTGGTGCGTAAAATGACGGTGGAATATTACGCACCTGCACGGCTCGACGATATGCTCGAAATACAGACTGAAATAACATCAATGCGTGGCACCTCTTTGGTTTTCACGCAACGTATTGTCAACGCCGAGAATACTCTGCTGAATGAAGCTGAGGTTCTGATTGTTTGCGTTGACCCACTCAAAATGAAGCCTCGTGCGCTTCCTAAGTCTATTGTCGCGGAGTTTAAGCAGTGACTGACATGAATATCCTTGATTTGTTCCTGAAGGCTAGCCTTCTGGTTAAACTTATCATGTTGATTTTGATTGGTTTTTCAATCGCATCCTGGGCCATTATTATCCAGCGGACCCGTATTCTTAACGCTGCAGCGCGTGAAGCCGAAGCGTTTGAAGATAAATTCTGGTCTGGAATCGAACTTTCTCGCCTCTATCAGGAGAGCCAGGGAAAACGGGATAATCTCACTGGGTCGGAACAAATCTTTTACAGCGGGTTCAAAGAATTTGTGCGCCTGCATCGTGCCAACAGCCATGCGCCAGAAGCAGTGGTGGAAGGGGCTGCACGTGCGATGCGTATCTCTATGAATCGTGAGCTGGAAAATCTGGAAACACACATTCCGTTTCTCGGTACGGTGGGTTCTATCAGCCCGTATATCGGTTTGTTTGGTACAGTCTGGGGGATCATGCACGCTTTTATTGCCCTTGGTGCGGTGAAGCAGGCAACACTGCAAATGGTGGCTCCCGGTATCGCAGAAGCGTTGATTGCCACGGCAATCGGTCTGTTCGCCGCTATTCCGGCGGTTATGGCTTACAACCGTCTTAACCAACGCGTAAACAAACTGGAACTGAATTACGATAACTTTATGGAAGAGTTTACTGCGATTCTGCACCGCCAGGCGTTTACCGTTAGCGAGAGCAACAAGGGGTAAGCCATGGCCAGAGCGCGTGGACGAGGTCGTCGCGATCTCAAGTCCGAAATCAACATCGTACCGTTGCTGGATGTACTGCTGGTGCTGTTGCTGATCTTTATGGCGACAGCACCCATCATTACCCAGAGTGTGGAGGTCGATCTGCCAGACGCTACTGAATCGCAGGCAGTGAGTAGTAACGATAATCCGCCAGTGATAGTTGAAGTATCTGGTATTGGTCAGTACACCGTGGTGGTTGAGAAAGATCGCCTGGAGCGTTTACCTCCAGAGCAGGTGGTGGCAGAAATCTCCAGTCGTTTCAAGGCTAATCCGAAAACGGTCTTTCTGATCGGTGGCGCAAAAGATGTGCCTTACGATGAAATAATTAAAGCGCTGAACTTGTTACACAGTGCGGGTGTGAAATCGGTTGGTTTAATGACGCAGCCTATCTAAGCATCTGCGTTTCCCTTGCTTGAAAGAGAGCGGGTAACAGGCGAACAGTTTTTGGGAACCGAGAGTGTCAAAGGCAACCGAACAAAACGACAAGCTCAAACGGGCGATAATTATTTCAGCAGTGCTGCATGTCATCTTATTTGCGGCGCTGATCTGGAGTTCGTTCGATGAGAATATAGAAGCTTCAGCCGGAGGTGGCGGTGGTTCGTCTATCGACGCCGTAATGGTTGATTCAGGTGCGGTAGTTGAGCAGTACAAACGCATGCAAAGCCAGGAGTCAAGCGCGAAGCGTTCCGAAGAGCAGCGCAAGATTAAGGAACAGCAGGCAGCCGAAGAACTCCGTGAAAAGCAAGCGGCTGAACAGGAACGCCTGAAGCAACTTGAGAAAGAGCGGTTAGCTGCTCAGGAACAGAAAAAGCAGGCTGAAGACGCCGCCAAACAGGCTGAGTTAAAGCAGAAGCAAGCGGAAGAAGCGGCAGCGAAAGCTGCGGCAGATGCTAAAGCGAAGGCCGAAGCGGATGCCAAAGCAGCAGCCGAAGCGGCGAAGAAAGCGGCTGCGGATGCGAAGAAAAAAGCGGAAGCAGAAGCTGCCAAAGCCGCAGCCGAAGCGCAGAAGAAAGCTGAGGCTGAAGCCGCCAAAGCTGCTGCGGCACTGAAGAAGAAAGCCGAAGCTGCAGAAGCCGCCGCTGCTGAAGCAAGAAAGAAAGCAGCGGCTGAAGCTGCTGAAAAAGCGAAGGCTGAAGCTGAGAAGAAAGCGGCTGCTGAAAAGGCTGCGGCTGATAAGAAAGCAGCGGCAGAGAAAGCTGCAGCTGATAAGAAAGCAGCAGCAGAGAAAGCCGCAGCCGAGAAGAAAGCAGCAGCGGCAAAAGCGGCTGCTGAAAAAGCCGCTGCAGCTAAAGCGGCCGCAGAGGCAGATGATATCTTCGGTGAGCTAAGCTCTGGTAAGAATGCACCGAAAACCGGTGGTGGGGCGAAAGGGAACAATGCTTCGCCTGCCGGGAGTGGTAATACTAAAAACAATGGCGCATCAGGTGCAGATATCAATAACTATGCCGGGCAGATTAAATCTGCTATCGAAAGTAAGTTTTATGACGCATCGTCTTATGCAGGCAAAACCTGTACGCTGCGCATAAAACTGGCACCAGATGGCATGTTACTGGATATCAAACCTGAAGGTGGCGATCCCGCACTTTGTCAGGCTGCACTGGCAGCAGCTAAACTTGCGAAGATCCCGAAACCACCAAGCCAGGCAGTATATGAAGTGTTCAAAAACGCACCATTGGACTTCAAGCCGTAATCGCGATGTTGGCCGTCACGGCGGTTAATATCAGACATCGGTTGTCGCGGGGTTCTGGTAGTTTTGTGTATTTGAGTTTGTTAACATTCTGCTAAATTATCGTGGACTATCTGTCCGGATAAGGGAGATATGATGAAGCAGGCATTACGAGTAGCATTTGGTTTTCTCATACTGTGGGCGTCAGTTCTGCACGCTGAAGTCCGCATTGTGATCGACAGTGGTGTAGATTCCGGTCGTCCTATTGGTGTCGTTCCTTTCCAGTGGGCAGGGCCTGGTGCGGCACCTGAAGATATTGGCGGCATTGTTGCTGCTGACTTGCGTAACAGCGGTAAATTTAACCCGTTAGATCGCGCTCGTCTGCCACAGCAGCCGGGTAGCGCGCAGGAAGTTCAACCCGCAGCATGGTCTGCACTGGGTATTGACGCTGTGGTTGTAGGTCAGGTCACTCCGAACCCGGACGGCTCTTACAATGTTGCTTATCAGCTAGTTGATACCGGTGGTGCTCCGGGTACTGTACTTGCTCAGAACTCATATAAAGTTAACAAGCAATGGCTGCGTTATGCTGGCCATACCGCCAGTGACGAAGTGTTTGAAAAACTGACCGGCATTAAGGGTGCGTTCCGTACTCGTATTGCCTACGTTGTTCAGACCAACGGTGGTCAGTTCCCGTACGAATTGCGCGTATCTGACTACGATGGCTACAACCAGTTTGTGGTTCACCGTTCTCCGCAGCCGCTGATGTCTCCGGCGTGGTCACCAGACGGTTCTAAACTGGCATATGTCACCTTCGAAAGCGGTCGTTCCGCGCTGGTTATCCAGACGCTGGCAAATGGCGCTGTGCGTCAGGTGGCTTCATTCCCGCGTCACAACGGTGCGCCAGCGTTCTCACCGGATGGCAGCAAACTGGCGTTTGCCCTGTCTAAAACGGGTAGCCTGAACCTGTACGTAATGGATTTAGCTTCTGGTCAGATTCGTCAGGTGACTGATGGTCGTAGCAACAACACTGAACCGACCTGGTTCCCGGATAGCCAGAACCTGGCATTTACTTCTGACCAGGCAGGTCGTCCGCAGGTTTATAAAGTGAATATCAACGGCGGTGCGCCACAACGTATTACCTGGGAAGGTTCGCAGAACCAGGATGCGGATGTCAGCAGCGACGGTAAATTTATGGTAATGGTCAGCTCCAATGGTGGGCAGCAGCACATTGCCAAACAAGATCTGGTAACGGGAGGCGTACAAGTTCTGTCGTCAACGTTCCTGGATGAAACGCCAAGTCTGGCACCTAACGGCACTATGGTAATCTACAGCTCTTCTCAGGGGATGGGATCCGTGCTGAATTTGGTTTCTACAGATGGGCGTTTCAAAGCGCGTCTTCCGGCAACTGATGGACAGGTCAAATTCCCTGCCTGGTCGCCGTATCTGTGATAATAATTAATTGAATAGTAAAGGAATCATTGAAATGCAACTGAACAAAGTGCTGAAAGGGCTGATGATTGCTCTGCCTGTTATGGCAATTGCGGCATGTTCTTCCAACAAGAACGCCAGCAATGACGGCAGCGAAGGCATGCTGGGTGCCGGCACTGGTATGGATGCGAACGGCGGTAACGGCAACATGTCTTCCGAAGAGCAGGCTCGTCTGCAAATGCAACAGCTACAGCAGAATAATATCGTTTACTTCGATCTGGATAAATACGATATCCGTTCTGATTTCGCTCAAATGCTGGATGCACACGCAAACTTCCTGCGTAGCAACCCGTCTTACAAAGTCACCGTAGAAGGTCACGCGGACGAACGTGGTACTCCGGAATACAACATCTCCCTGGGTGAACGTCGTGCGAACGCCGTTAAGATGTACCTGCAGGGTAAAGGTGTTTCTGCTGACCAGATCTCCATCGTTTCTTACGGTAAAGAAAAACCTGCAGTACTGGGCCATGACGAAGCGGCATACTCCAAAAACCGTCGTGCGGTACTGGTTTACTAAGAGAATTGCATGAGCAGTAACTTCAGACATCAACTATTGAGTCTGTCGTTACTGGTTGGTATAGCGGCCCCCTGGGCCGCTTTTGCTCAGGCACCAATCAGTAGTGTCGGCTCAGGCTCGGTCGAAGACCGCGTCACTCAACTTGAGCGTATTTCTAATGCTCACAGTCAGCTTTTAACTCAACTCCAGCAGCAACTCTCCGATAATCAGTCCGATATTGATTCCCTGCGTGGTCAAATTCAGGAAAATCAGTATCAACTAAATCAGGTCGTGGAGCGGCAAAAGCAGATCCTGTTGCAGATCGATAGCCTCAGCAGCGGTGGTGCAGCGACGCAATCTGCCAGCGTTGAGCAAAGCGGGGCGGCGGCAACAACGCCAACGGCTGATGCTGGTACTGCGAGTGCTGGCGCGCCGGTGAAAAGCGGTGATGCAAACACTGATTACAATGCAGCTATTGCACTGGTGCAGGATAAATCCCGCCAGGATGATGCGATGGTGGCATTTCAGAATTTCATCAAAAATTATCCTGATTCAACTTACCTGCCAAACGCCAATTATTGGCTGGGTCAGTTAAACTACAACAAGGGTAAGAAAGATGATGCGGCGTACTATTTTGCTTCGGTAGTGAAAAACTATCCGAAGTCACCGAAGGCTGCAGATGCGATGTTTAAGGTCGGCGTCATCATGCAGGACAAAGGTGACACTGCGAAAGCGAAAGCCGTGTACCAACAGGTTATCAGTAAGTACCCTGGTACTGATGGCGCCAAACAGGCACAAAAACGTCTGAACGCCATGTAATGCATAACACGCGACCAGAAGTCGCATTATTTCTGGTCGTGTCGTGCGAATCATAAGCAGTTGAGTGATCTACATCGAAATTTTTGTTGCGCTCAAATCTGAAATCAGTAATATATGCCGCCGTTGCCACGGGATATCAAACAAACCGAAAGCAACACTAAAGTGGGTCGTTAGCTCAGTTGGTAGAGCAGTTGACTTTTAATCAATTGGTCGCAGGTTCGAATCCTGCACGACCCACCACTAGCATAGTTAGTTGTAGTATCCAGCGTAGTATCGGGTGATTAGCTCAGCTGGGAGAGCACCTCCCTTACAAGGAGGGGGTCGGCGGTTCGATCCCGTCATCACCCACCACCGGGTCGTTAGCTCAGTTGGTAGAGCAGTTGACTTTTAATCAATTGGTCGCAGGTTCGAATCCTGCACGACCCACCACTAATTATGGTGGGTTAGGTGGAAACAGTTAGTAGTATCCAGCGCAGTATCGGGTGATTAGCTCAGCTGGGAGAGTACCTCCCTTACAAGGAGGGGGTCGGCGGTTCGATCCCGTCATCACCCACCACTCGGGTCGTTAGCTCAGTTGGTAGAGCAGTTGACTTTTAATCAATTGGTCGCAGGTTCGAATCCTGCACGACCCACCAATTTTAATAATTGGCACCGAGTAAAAATCTTTCAGGTAACACCCGTATGGGTCGTTAGCTCAGTTGGTAGAGCAGTTGACTTTTAATCAATTGGTCGCAGGTTCGAATCCTGCACGACCCACCATCCTGAATGATTAAAGCAGTATAATCCCGCAAGGGGTCGTTAGCTCAGTTGGTAGAGCAGTTGACTTTTAATCAATTGGTCGCAGGTTCGAATCCTGCACGACCCACCAATGTGAAAAGGCACCCTAAAGGTGCCTTTTTGCTATCTTAACATCCCTCGATTTTAATTCGTAAGTTCCCACGCTTGATGAGTGAATAACCTTATGTAGGTCGGATAAGCGCAAAGCGTTGCATCCAATATCACGTACGTAATTCTTGTGACTTTTCCCTGCCATTCGGTTATCTTGTTTAGCATATAAAACAAATGAAATCGGTAATAGCGATATCACGCTTCATATCGGTTTAAATGTTAAGTCTGCAAAACGAGATAGCAAAATGAGCGTGATGTTTGATCCTGAAGCAGCGATTTATCCTTTCCCAGCAAAGCCGACGCCGTTAAGCATTGATGAAAAAGCGTATTACCGCGAGAAAATAAAACACCTGCTGAAAGAACATAATGCGGTTATGGTCGCCCACTACTACACCGACCCTGAAATCCAACAACTGGCGGAGGAAACCGGCGGCTGCATTTCCGATTCGCTGGAAATGGCGCGCTTTGGTGCAAAGCATCCTGCTTCTACGCTGTTAGTTGCTGGGGTGAGATTTATGGGAGAAACCGCCAAAATCCTCAGCCCGGAAAAAACAATTCTGATGCCCACACTTAAGGCCGAATGTTCACTGGATCTCGGGTGCCCCATTGAAGAATTTAACGCATTTTGTGATGCCCATCCCGATCGTACTGTCGTCGTCTACGCTAACACGTCTGCTGCGGTAAAAGCGCGTGCAGATTGGGTGGTGACTTCAAGCATTGCCGTCGAACTTATTGATCATCTGGATAGTTTGGGGGAAAAAATCATCTGGGCACCAGACAAACATTTGGGGCGTTACGTGCAAAAACAGACGGGCGCAGACATCTTATGCTGGCAAGGTGCCTGCATCGTTCATGATGAGTTTAAGACTCAGGCGTTAACCCGCTTACAAAAACAATACCCTGACGCTGCCATACTGGTACATCCGGAGTCACCCCAGGCCATTGTCGATATGGCCGATGCGGTCGGTTCCACAAGTCAGTTGATCAATGCTGCGAAAACATTGCCGCATCAACGGCTTATTGTGGCGACGGATCGGGGGATCTTCTACAAAATGCAGCAAGCGGTGCCTGACAAGGAGCTACTGGAAGCGCCAACCGCTGGCGAGGGTGCAACCTGCCGTAGCTGTGCGCATTGCCCGTGGATGGCCATGAATGGCCTCCAGGCCATCGCAGAGGCATTAGAACAGGGAGGAAGCAAACACGAGGTTCATGTTGATGAAAAGCTGCGAGAGAGGGCGCTGGTGCCGCTCAACCGTATGCTGGATTTTGCGGCTACACTACGTGGATAGCTGACAATAAGGCATCATGCTACGCATTGGAGGAAAGATGGATTTTTTTAGCACACAGAACATTCTGGTTCATATACCGATCGGTACTGGCGGTTACGATCTCTCATGGATCGAAGCGGTAGGGACGATCGCTGGGTTACTGTGTATTGGCCTTGCCAGCCTGGAGAAGATCAGCAACTACTTTTTTGGTCTGATCAACGTTACCTTGTTTGGCATTATTTTCTTTCAGATTCAATTGTATGCCAGCTTACTGCTGCAGGTATTTTTCTTTGCCGCTAACATTTATGGCTGGTATGCCTGGTCGCGACAAACCAGTCAGCATGAAGCCGAGTTGAAAATTCGCTGGCTGCCACTGCCGAAGGCATTAACCTGGTTGGTTGTTTGCGTCGTTGCCATTGGTCTGATGACGGTATTTATCAACCCGGTATTTGCGTTCCTGACCCGCGTGGCGGTAATGATTATGCAAGCGTTGGGTCTACAAGTGGCGATGCCAGAATTGCAACCAGACGCCTTCCCATTCTGGGATTCCTGCATGATGGTACTCTCCATCGTGGCAATGATCCTGATGACACGTAAATACGTCGAAAACTGGTTACTGTGGGTCATTATTAACGTGATCAGCGTGGTGATTTTCGCCTTGCAGGGGGTTTATGCCATGTCGCTGGAGTATCTGATCCTGACCTTTATTGCCCTGAACGGCAGCCGGATGTGGATAAACAGCGCACGCGAAAGAGGTTCACGCGCGCTGTCTCATTAATGGTGATGATGTGAATGGCCGGAAACCCCTTGATTAAGGTGGCAATCCGGCCCATGACAAGGCTGATATTCCATCTGAATCGTGGCGTGCTCAATCTGATAGTTGTCCATCAGATAGTGTTGGATCTTGTCCAACAATGCGTCGTGATCGTGTGGCGGGATCACCTGCACATGCAGCGTCATTACTGGCTTCTCGCCCACCATCCACACGTGTACATGATGCACATTGCGCACTTCCGGGATTTCCCGGCACATGCGGCGCTTCAGTTCAGCGATATCCAGCGAAACCGGCGCACCTTCAAGTAATTCATTCACGCTGTCTTTCAATAATCGCCAGGCACTGCGCAGAACCAGAAGTGAAACGAGAATGGAAAGAATAGGGTCAGCAGGCGTCCAGCCGGTCCAGATAATAATCAACGCCGCGATGATAGCGCCGACAGAACCCAGCAGATCCCCCAGGACATGCAACGCTGCCGCGCGTACATTGAGATTTTTCTCTTCACTGCCACGATGCAGCAACCAGAAAGAAAGCACATTCGCCAGCAATCCAGCCACGGCAATAGTCATCATCATACCGCCTTCAACCGGACGTGGCGTGCGGAAGCGTTCTATCGCCTCCCAGACAATCAAAATAGTAATCACCACCAGGGCGATGGCATTTACAAACGCCGCGAGGGTGGTCAATCGAAGCCAGCCGAAAGTATGGCGAATGGTGGGGGGACGACGGGAAAATTGAACGGCAAGTAGGGCGAAAAGCAGGGCGGCAGTATCGGTCAGCATATGACCCGCATCAGCCAGCAATGCCAGAGAACCGGAAAGAAAGCCGCCAATAACTTCAACCAGCATAAAACCGGCGGTAACGCCGAAAGCATATAACAAGCGACGAGCATTATTATCTTCTGGCAGATGTGCGGAAGTGTGTGAGTGCGCCATGACGAGTCATCCCTTAATTAATCTCACTTAACTTTATGACATCATACTGCTTTTAGAAGGGAAAAATTAAAAGGGAGAGACTCCGCTCTCCCTGTATTGGCTTTATTGCAGGATTACTGTGTTGTACCGTCGGTTTTGGTATCGACATCATTGTTGATGCCATCACCGGTTTGGACTTTTTTATTGATGTCCGGACAGCGACCATCTTTGCACATCGTATTTTTGTGCTCTTCATCTTTGGTCATGCCATCATTATCCATTGATGAACCGTTCGGGTGCAGCATGGTGCTGCCCGAGTTGCTATTAACCCCGCTATTATCGACGTTATTTGGCGCGACATTTTCACGGGCATCTGGGGCAACCTGGCCCGCATCAGCCGCAGCGTTTGCCTGGCCGTTATTAGTTTGTGCGCCGCTATCGGCAGCCAGTGCAGCTCCGCTGGCAAGACTAAGAGTGGCAGTCAGAAATAGAGTGGCCAGTTTTGTCATTTTCATACGATGCTCCTGTTATGGTCGTTATGTCGGATAACCTCTTCCAACAGTGCATTTGCAGGTGATTGTCAGGCAATGGTTTAAGATTTCAGCCAGAAGAATAAATCCAGCAGAGAATCTTGAAAAAATTAATAAACAAAGAAGTTACAGTTAGAAATTGTAGGTGAGATCTCGTTTTTCGCGACAATCTGGCGTTTTTCTTGCTAATTCCAGGATTATTCCGTTCATAGTGTAAAACCCCGTTTACACATTCTGACGGAAGATATAGATTGGAACTATTGCATTCACTAAATTAAGTATGGCAACTCTGGAACAGACATGAATTATCAGAACGACGATTTACGCATCAAAGAAATCAAAGAGTTACTTCCGCCCGTCGCACTGCTGGAAAAATTCCCCGCTACCGAAAATGCCGCGAATACGGTTGCCCATGCCCGTAAAGCGATCCACAAGATCCTGAAAGGTAATGATGATCGCCTGTTAGTGGTGATTGGCCCTTGTTCAATTCATGATCCTGTAGCCGCTAAAGAGTATGCAACCCGCTTGCTGGCGCTGCGTGAAGAGCTGAAAGACGAGCTGGAAATCGTCATGCGTGTCTATTTTGAAAAGCCGCGTACGACAGTGGGTTGGAAAGGGTTGATCAACGATCCGCATATGGATAACAGCTTCCAGATCAACGACGGTTTGCGCATTGCTCGTAAATTGCTGCTCGACATTAACGATAGTGGCCTGCCAGCAGCAGGTGAGTTTCTCGATATGATCACCCCGCAGTATCTGGCCGACCTGATGAGTTGGGGCGCAATTGGCGCACGTACAACCGAATCGCAGGTTCACCGTGAACTGGCGTCTGGTCTTTCTTGCCCGGTAGGATTCAAAAATGGCACCGATGGCACGATTAAAGTGGCTATTGATGCCATTAATGCTGCTGGTGCGCCACACTGCTTCCTGTCAGTGACCAAATGGGGTCATTCGGCAATTGTGAATACCAGCGGTAACGGCGATTGCCATATCATTCTGCGCGGCGGTAAAGAGCCTAACTACAGTGCGAAACACGTTGCTGAAGTGAAAGAAGGGCTGAAAAAAGCGGGTTTACCGGCGCAGGTGATGATTGATTTCAGCCATGCAAATTCGTCCAAACAATTCAAAAAGCAGATGGAAGTTTGCGCTGACGTTTGCCAGCAGATTGCCGGTGGTGAAAATGCCATTATTGGCGTGATGGTGGAAAGTCACCTGGTTGAAGGGAACCAGAGTCTGGAAAGCGGTGAGCCGCTGGCCTATGGCAAGAGCATCACCGATGCCTGCATTGGCTGGGAAGATACCGACTCTCTGTTACGTCAACTGGCGAACGCCGTAAAAGCACGTCGCGGATAAGGTTTATAGTCCCGACCTGCGAATCGCCATGACTGTACGTTTGTAGGCCTGATAAGACGCGTAGCGTCGCATCAGGCAATGTGCTCCGTTGTCAGTTACGTACGCCTTGTGCAAAAACAAAAAAAGCCGACTCACTTGCAGTCGGCTTTCTCATTTTTTCAACGGATTACGCTTACTTTGCTTTACCCTGGTTCGCAACGGCCGCTGCTTTCGCCGCGATCTCGTCAGCATTACCCAGGTAATAACGTTTCAGAGGTTTGAAGTTTTCGTCAAACTCATACACCAGCGGTACGCCAGTCGGGATATTCAGCTCAAGGATCTCTTCTTCACTCATGTTATCGAGATATTTCACCAGCGCACGCAGGGAGTTACCATGTGCCGCGATGATCACGCGCTCACCGCTCTTCATGCGTGGCAGAATGGTTTCATTCCAGTAAGGGATCACGCGGTCAATGGTCAGCGCCAGGCTTTCCGTCAGCGGCAGCTCTTTTTCGCTCAGTTTAGCGTAACGCGGATCGTGGCCCGGATAACGCTCATCATCTTTAGTCAGTTCCGGCGGAGTTACCGCAAAACCACGACGCCACTGTTTCACCTGCTCGTCGCCATATTTTTCAGCGGTTTCCGCTTTGTTCAGACCCTGCAACGCACCGTAGTGACGTTCGTTCAGTTTCCAGGATTTCTCAACGGGCAGCCATGCCTGATCCAGTTCGTCCAGCACATTCCACAGAGTATGGATAGCGCGCTTCAGCACAGAGGTGTAAGCAAAGTCAAAGCTGTAACCTTCCTCTTTCAGCAGCTTGCCTGCTGCTTTTGCTTCGCTTACGCCTTTCTCAGACAGATCCACGTCGTACCAACCGGTGAAACGGTTTTCTTTATTCCACTGGCTTTCGCCATGACGAACCAGAACCAGCTTAGTTACAGCCATATACTTACTCCTCAAATCATTATTTAATGATAATAATTCTCATTATATTGCCGTGGGATAACAACAGCAATGCTTACGCATAACCATAGCGAAAATAGTGTCGCAGTGTAAGGTTGTTGTGAATATTGAGTTGCAAATATGTCTTCATTTGCTGGCAAGATGAACGATACGATGAGAAAGCCCTCATATTGAGGGCTTGAAGTCACTGTGCAATAAACTGATATTCCGTCTGGCTGGAATACTCTTCGCCTGGGCGTAAGAAACAGTCCGGCTGCGGCCATTCAGGATGGTTCGGGCTGTCCGGCAAAAACTCGCTTTCCAGCGCCAGACCTTGCCAGTCGGCGTAAGGTTCAGTTCCCCGCGAGGGTGTGCCGCCAAGGAAGTTGCCGGAGTAAAATTGCAAAGCCGGAGCGGTGGTGTAGACCTTAAGCTGCAATTTCTCATCTGCTGACCAGACATGCGCTGCCACTTTCTTGCCATCGCCTTTGGCCTGCAACAAGAACGCGTGATCGTAACCTTTCACTTTGCGCTGATCTTCGTCGGCAAGAAACTCACTGGCGATGATTTTGGCGCTGCGGAAATCAAAAGACGTACCGGCAACAGATTTCAGTCCGTCGTGCGGAATACCGCTTTCATCTACCGGCAGATATTCGTCAGCCAGAATCTGCAGCTTGTGATTACGCACGTCAGACTGTTCACCGTCGAGGTTGAAATAGACGTGGTTAGTCATATTCACCGGGCAAGGCTTATCAACCGTGGCGCGATAGGTGATAGAGATACGGTTATCATCGGTCAGACGATACTGCACCGTCGCGCCGAGATTACCCGGAAAGCCCTGATCGCCATCTTCTGAAGTCAGGGCAAACAGCACCTGACGATCGTTCTGATTTACAATCTGCCAGCGACGTTTATCGAATCCTTCCGGGCCGCCGTGTAGCTGGTTGACACCCTGACTTGGCAACAGCGTTACAGTTTCGTCGTCAAAGGTATAACGGCTATTGGCGATACGGTTGGCATAGCGACCAATAGAGGCCCCCAGAAATGCGGCCTGATCCTGATAGCATTCCGGGCTGGCACAGCCGAGCAGCGCCTCGCGGACGCTGCCATCGGAAAGCGGAATACGGGCGGAAAGTAAAGTTGCACCCCAGTCCATCAGCGTGACTACCATCCCTGCGTTGTTACGCAAAGTTAACAGTCGGTACGGCTGACCATCGGGTGCCAGTGCGGGAGTTTCATTCAGCACTGTCCTGCTCCTTGTGATGGTTTACACACGTAAAAAGTCTCTTTAATGCCTGTTTTTGCTTCATATTGTTCAGCAACAGCGTGCTGTACTGCAGGCACCAGTTCTTCCGGGATCAGCGCAACAATACAGCCGCCAAACCCACCACCGGTCATGCGCACGCCCCCTTTGTCGCCAATCACTGCTTTTACGATTTCTACCAGGGTGTCAATTTGCGGTACGGTGATTTCGAAATCATCGCGCATAGAGGCATGAGACTCCGCCATCAACTCACCCATACGTTTCAGGTCGCCTTGCTCCAGCGCGCTGGCAGCTTCAACGGTACGGGCGTTTTCGGTCAGAACGTGACGCACGCGTTTTGCGACGATCGGATCCAGTTCATGCGCTACGGCGTTGAACTCTTCAATGGTGACATCGCGCAGGGCTGGCTGTTGGAAGAAACGCGCACCGGTTTCACACTGTTCACGGCGGGTGTTGTATTCGCTGCCGACCAGAGTGCGTTTGAAGTTACTGTTGATAATCCCCACCGCCACACCTTTCGGCATGGAAACAGCTTTAGTCCCCAGTGAGCGGCAGTCGAGCAATAATGCATGATCTTTCTTGCCCAGAGCGGAAATCAACTGATCCATGATCCCGCAGTTACAGCCCACAAACTGGTTTTCAGCTTCCTGACCGTTAAGCGCGATTTGTGCGCCGTCCAGCGGCAGATGGTAAAGCTGTTGCAATACAGTACCGACTGCGACTTCCAGCGAAGCGGAAGAACTTAACCCGGCACCCTGCGGCACGTTGCCGCTGATCACCATGTCCACGCCACCAAAGCTGTTATTGCGCAGTTGCAGATGTTTCACCACGCCACGGACATAGTTGGCCCATTGGTAGCTGTCATGCGCGACAATGGGCGCATCAAGAGAAAACTCGTCAATCTGATTTTCATAATCGGCAGCCATAACGCGTACTTTGCGATCATCACGCGGCGCACAGCTAATCACCGTTTGATAATCAATCGCGCAGGGCAGAACAAAACCATCGTTGTAGTCGGTGTGTTCACCAATTAGATTCACGCGGCCAGGCGCCTGAATGGTATGAGTGGCAGGGTAGCCAAATGCGTTGGCAAACAGAGATTGTGTTTTTTCTTTCAGACTCATTTCTTACACTCCGGATTCGCGAAAATGGATATCGCTGACTGCACGCAAACGCTCTGCTGCCTGTTCTGCTGTCAGGTCTCGCTGGGTTTCTGCCAGCATTTCATAACCGACCATAAATTTACGCACGGTGGCAGAGCGTAACAGAGGGGGATAAAAGTGCGCGTGCAACTGCCAGTGTTGGTTCTCTTCGCCATTAAACGGCGCACCGTGCCAGCCCATCGAGTAAGGGAAGGAGCACTGGAAAAGATTGTCATAACGACTGGTCAGCTTTTTCAACGCCAGTGCCAGATCGCTGCGCTGGGCGTCGGTCAAATCGGTGATCCGCAGAACATGGGCTTTGGGCAGCAGCAACGTTTCGAACGGCCAGGCAGCCCAGTAAGGCACCACGGCTAACCAGTGTTCGGTTTCAACAACGGTACGGCTACCATCAGCCAGTTCACGCTGGACATAATCCACCAGCATGGGGGATTTCTGTTGGGCGAAATATTCTTTTTGCAGGCGGTCTTCGCGCTCAGCTTCGTTAGGCAGGAAGCTATTTGCCCAAATCTGTCCGTGCGGATGCGGGTTCGAGCAGCCCATTGCCGCCCCTTTGTTTTCAAACACCTGCACCCACGGGTACGTTTTTCCCAGCTCTGCGGTTTGTTCCTGCCAGGTTTTGACGATTTCCGTCAACGCGGCAACGCTTAACTCTGGCAGCGTTTTACTGTGATCCGGTGAAAAGCAGATCACCCGGCTGGTGCCACGTGCGCTCTGGCAACGCATCAGCGGATCGTTGCTTTCTGGTGCATCTGGCGTGTCAGACATCAATGCCGCAAAGTCATTGGTGAAAACGTAAGTCCCGGTGTAATCGGGGTTTTTATCGCCTGTAACCCGCACATTACCTGCGCAGAGGAAGCAATCAGGATCGTGCGCAGGCAACACCTGTTTAGCTGGCGTTTCCTGCGCCCCCTGCCAGGGGCGCTTTGCGCGATGCGGTGAAACCAGAATCCATTGCCCGGTGAGCGGGTTATAGCGGCGATGTGGATGATCAACGGGATTAAATTGCGTCATGGTCGTTCCTTAATCGGGATATCCCTGTGGATGGCGTGACTGCCAGTGCCAGGTGTCCTGCGCCATTTCATCGAGTGTGCGCGTTACGCGCCAGTTCAGTTCGCGGTCGGCTTTGCTGGCATCCGCCCAGTAGGCCGGGAGGTCGCCCGCACGACGCGGTGCAAAATGATAGTTAACCGGCTTTCCGCAGGCTTTACTGAAGGCATTAACCACGTCCAGCACGCTGCTGCCTACGCCTGCACCGAGGTTGTAGATGTGTACGCCTGGCTTGTTCGCCAGTTTTTCCATCGCCACGACGTGACCGTCCGCCAGATCCATTACGTGGATGTAATCGCGAACACCAGTGCCATCTTCGGTCGGATAATCGTTACCAAAAATAGCCAGAGAGTCGCGACGGCCTACAGCAACCTGGGCGATATATGGCATCAGGTTATTCGGAATACCTTGCGGATCTTCGCCCATATCGCCCGACGGATGCGCACCAACCGGGTTGAAGTAGCGCAGCAGAGCAATGCTCCAGTCCGGCTGGGCTTTTTGCAGGTCGGTAAGGATCTGTTCCACCATCAGCTTGCTTTTGCCGTAAGGGCTTTGCGGTGTGCCGGTCGGGAAGCTCTCAACGTAAGGAATTTTGGGTTGATCGCCATAGACGGTGGCGGAGGAGCTGAAGATAAAGTTTTTGACGTTCGCGGCGCGCATGGCGCTAATCAGACGCAGGGTGCCATTGACGTTGTTATCGTAATATTCCAGCGGTTTTTGTACCGACTCGCCAACGGCTTTCAGCCCGGCGAAGTGGATCACGGTATCGATAGCGTGATCGTGCAGGATCTCGGTCATCAACGCTTCGTTGCGAATATCGCCTTCAATAAATGTCGGATGTTTGCCGCCTAAACGCTCGATAACAGGCAGTACACTGCGCTTACTGTTACAGAGGTTATCAAGAATGATGACATCATGACCGTTTTGCAGTAATTGCACACAGGTATGACTTCCAATGTAACCGCTACCACCGGTAACCAGAACTCTCATAATTCGCTCCATCAGGCTTATGGTATGAAATAACCATAGCATAACAAAGATGCGAAAAGTGTGACATGGAATAAATTAGTGGAATCGTTTACACAAGAATTTAGCCATCTTTTATGTGCGATTAAGCGATTATAAAACAGAGAGTTGGTGAATGATTGCGTCTTTTATCTGAAAAAAGAGGTGTTTTCATGCCTGGATGTGTCTAACCGTAGGCCGGATTAGGTGTTTACGCCGCATCCGGCACAGTCAGCATTACAGACTTAGCTTATTTTTGTCAGCGTATAGCGATAGAGGTCGCCATCCGGCACGAACTCCAGCCGATGGGTAATACAGGCTGGTGCATCTTCAGCGTGGTGCGAAACAAACAACAACTGCGTTTCACCTTCGCTAATCAGTATATCCACAAAACGGCGGATAAGCTGGCGATTCAGCGGGTCAAGCCCTTGTAAAGGTTCATCGAGAATAAGCAATGTAGGATGCTTCACCAACGCCCGCACGATTAACGCCAGACGCTGCTGTCCCCAGGAAAGACTATGGAAGGGCGCGTCAGCGGTGCGTTTATCAATGCCGAGAATATCCAGCCACTGTTGCACCAGTTTTTTCTGGCGATCTGAAACGGCCTGATAAATGCCAATGGAATCAAAATAACCAGAAAGGATCACGTTGCGCACGGTAGTACTGACGCGGTAATCCAGATGCAAACTACTGCTGACGTAACCGATATGCTTTTTGATATCCCAGATGGTTTCACCGCTGCCGCGACGCCGTCCGAAAAGCGTCAAATCGTTGCTGTAACCTTGCGGATGATCGCCAGTAATCAGGCTTAATAACGTCGATTTTCCCGCGCCATTTGGCCCGACAATTTGCCAGTGTTCACCAGGATTCACCTGCCAGCTAAGGTTGTTAAGAATAGGGCGATCGTTATAAGAAACCACGCCGTTGTTTAGTACAATTCGTGGTTCGCTGGCGGGTAAGGTGTGACGTGCTGAAGGCTCATCCGGCTCTGGTAGATGCACGCCATCAAGCCGCTCACTGTGTGCCAGTTGGGCGACGAGAGCCTGCCGGAGCAGTTCCTCTTTAGCGCCAGTTTCCGTTAATGTGCAATCCGCCAGCACACCGGCAAACTGGACAAATTCCGGGATCTCATCGAAGCGATTGAGTACCAATACCAGAGTAATCCCTGACTGATGTAACGAAGCGAGTAGTTCTGCCAGTTGCTGACGTGAGGCAACATCAAGACCATCGAACGGTTCATCTAAAATCAGCAAGTCAGGCTCCGACATCAGCGCCTGACACAAAAGGGTTTTGCGCGTTTCGCCAGTAGAAAGATATTTAAAACGTCGGTCGAGGAGAGCGGTAATGCTGAACTGTTGCGCCAGTTGAGCGCAACGCTGAGTATCCTTAACTTCATCCTGAATGATCTCTGCCGTGGTGCGCCCGGTGTCATCTTCGCCAGGGCTGAGCATATCGGTGTTATTACGCAGCCATTCATCGCTGACGAGCTTTTGCAATTGCTCGAAGGAGAGACGAGTGATGTGGGAAAACTGGCTTTGCCGTTCGCCTTTCAATAGCGGAAGTTCACCTGCCAGCGCGCGAGCCAGCGCCGACTTCCCGCTACCGTTAGAACCGACAAACGCCCAACTATCACCCGCGTTTAAATTTAGCTGATGCAATTGCAGCGTTTTTGTGTCGCTAAGACGAAACGTGCCTTGCAAAATTTGCAACGATGACATTTTGTATCCCATTTTGTGCAGCGATTACTGACAGGGATACGTGTTTCATAACAAATTGTCAACACGCTTAACACAGCGTGGCGATAATCACACTGTCGGCGTTAAAGTAAGCCGTGACATTTTGCCCTTGCTTAAGAGATGCGGCTTCATTTACCGGCACCGTGGCGCACAGGGTTTGCCCGTCTGGTAACGCCATTAATACTTCGCACTGTTCCGCGCCGCGCTCAATATGACTAATAATACCCGGTAATTGGTTGTCGGCACCCTGGGCCACCGTGTCATCCTGGGTAATGTTCACCCACGGCGCTTTCAGCAGAATCAACACTTCTTTGCCTTCATCCAGCCCCAGACGCGCGCCACTTTGCGCGGTAATTGCGACTTTTAACCGTGTTTTGCCGTCGGCCAGTAAGACATCAACATGTTGTTGAACGTCATCATGATCGCGTGCGGTGATGGTGCCGAACCATTGGTTACGGGCGCTGGTTTGCAGTGAGAAACGTGAGATAGCTGCCAGCAGGCTGTTCAGCGGCAGGGCGTCATCGTCACTTAACACATCAAAGGCTTTTTGCTGGATCTGGGCGAGAAGATCGTAAAGCTGAATCAGCCGCTGACCATAGCGGGTCAGTACCGCACCGCCGCCGCCTTTTCCACCCGTTGCACGCTCAACCAGCGTATGCTCACTTAACTGATTCATCTCGTTAATGGCATCCCAGGCGCTTTTATAGCTGATACCGGCATCTTTTGCCCCCTGGCTGATGGAACCGGAAAGCGCGATGTGCTTTAGTAGCGAAATGCGGCGTGGGTCGGCAAAGAGCTTTTGTTGAAGCTTAAGAGTGAGAAGGATTTCGGCCTGCATAACAATGTCCTGGCAAAAGTCTTATTGTGACGGAAAATGAGCGCCACGCAAAGCTGACCGCACAAAAGGGGAGTGCTTTTCTGTGCTTAGCGGTTAGAATAATGACAGGACTATATCTGGAGTTGACCATGTTAGAGTTATTAAAAAGTCTGGTATTCGCCGTAATCATGGTACCTGTCGTGATGGCCATCATCCTGGGTCTGATTTACGGTCTTGGTGAAGTATTCAACATCTTTTCTGGTGTTGGTAAAAAAGACCAGCCCGGACAAAATCATTGATTCCATGAATGCCCGCTCAGTCGGGCATTTTCTTTTTCCTCAACTTCCTGCTTTTCCTGCCGATATTTTTTCTAACTACCTCTCAAAGGTTAACAATAACTGCTGGGAAAATTCTGAACTTGCCGTTATATTGACGCCTACATAACGTTAAATAAAGGGGTTACAAATGGCTCGTAAATGGTTAAACCTGTTTGCCGGGGCGGCGCTCTCTTTCACCGTTGCTGGCAACGCGTTGGCGGATGAAGGGAAAATCACGGTTTTTGCTGCAGCATCACTGACCAACGCGATGCAGGATATCGCCACACAGTATAAAAAAGAGAAGGGCGTGGATGTCGTTTCTTCTTTTGCCTCTTCTTCTACCTTAGCTCGTCAGATTGAAGCTGGCGCACCAGCGGATCTGTTTATTTCTGCCGATCAGAAATGGATGGATTATGCAATTGATAAAAAAGGGATTGATACCGCCACGCGTCAGACATTGCTCGGCAATAGCCTGGTCGTTGTAGCACCGAAAACCAGCGAGCAGAAAGAGTTCACCATCGATAGCAAAACTAACTGGACCACTTTACTGAATGGCGGTCGCCTGGCTGTTGGTGATCCGGAACATGTTCCGGCTGGCATTTATGCGAAAGAAGCTCTGCAAAAACTGGGCGCATGGGATACCCTCTCCCCGAAACTGGCTCCGGCAGAAGATGTTCGCGGGGCACTGGCGCTGGTTGAACGCAATGAAGCACCGCTGGGCATTGTTTACGGTTCTGACGCGGTTGCCAGCAAAGGGGTAAAAGTGGTTGCTACCTTCCCGGAAGATTCGCATAAAAAAGTGGAATATCCGGTTGCTGTCGTGGAAGGGCATAACAATGCGACAGTGAAAGCATTTTACGATTATCTGAAGGGACCGCAGGCAGCGGAAATCTTTAAACGTTACGGATTTACAACTAAGTAATGATACTGACCGATCCAGAATGGCAGGCAGTTTTATTAAGCCTGAAAGTTTCTTCCCTGGCTGTGCTGTTTAGCCTGCCGTTTGGGATCTTTTTTGCCTGGTTACTGGTGCGCTGCACGTTTCCGGGCAAAGCTCTGCTCGACAGTGTACTGCATCTACCTCTGGTGTTACCGCCAGTGGTCGTCGGTTACTTGCTGTTAGTTTCGATGGGGCGGCGCGGATTTATCGGTGAACGTCTGTATGACTGGTTTGGCATTACCTTCGCGTTTAGCTGGCGTGGCGCAGTCCTCGCTGCCGCAGTCATGTCTTTTCCACTGATGGTGCGGGCGATTCGTCTGGCGCTGGAAGGGGTTGATGTCAAACTGGAACAGGCCGCAAGAACGCTGGGGGCCGGGCGTTGGCGCGTTTTCTTTACTATTACCTTACCGCTGACGTTGCCGGGAATTATCGTCGGTACGGTACTGGCTTTCGCACGTTCGCTCGGTGAATTTGGCGCCACCATCACCTTTGTTTCGAACATTCCTGGCGAAACGCGGACCATTCCTTCTGCCATGTATACCCTGATCCAGACTCCTGGCGGCGAAAGCGGCGCGGCAAGACTTTGTATTATCTCTATTGCGCTGGCGATGATCTCCCTGCTGATCTCGGAATGGCTGGCCAGAATCAGTCGTGAACGGGCGGGGCGTTAATCATGCTGGAATTGAATTTTTCCCAGACTTTGGGCAACCATTGCCTGACCATTAATGAAAAGCTGCCAGCTAATGGCATCACCGCTATCTTTGGTGTTTCCGGTGCGGGAAAAACCTCGCTAATTAACGCTATCAGTGGGCTGACTCGTCCGCAAAAAGGGCGAATTGTCCTCAATGGTCGGGTATTAAATGATGCCGAAAAAGGTATCTGCCTGACGCCGGAAAAGCGTCGCGTTGGCTATGTTTTTCAGGATGCGCGGCTGTTTCCGCATTACAAAGTGCGTGGCAATCTGCGCTATGGCATGGCGAAAAGCATGGTCGATCAGTTCGACAAACTGGTGGCGCTTTTAGGTATTGACCCCTTGCTTGACCGCTTACCGGGCAGTCTTTCCGGGGGCGAAAAACAGCGCGTGGCGATTGGTCGGGCCTTGCTGACGGCTCCGGAATTACTGTTACTGGATGAACCGCTGGCGTCGCTGGATATTCCGCGTAAACGCGAACTGTTGCCTTATTTGCAACGTTTGACGCGGGAAATCAACATTCCAATGCTCTATGTCAGCCATTCACTGGATGAGATCCTTCATCTGGCAGACCGGGTTATGGTGCTGGAAAACGGTCAGGTGAAAGCCTTTGGTGCACTGGAAGACGTCTGGGGCAGTAGCGTGATGAATCCGTGGCTGCCGAAAGAGCAACAAAGCAGCATTCTGAAAGTGACGGTACTGGAGCATCACCCGCATTATGCGATGACCGCGCTGGCGCTGGGCGATCAGCATTTGTGGGTTAATAAGCTGGACGAACCGCTGCAAGCCGCGCTACGTATTCGCATTCAGGCATCCGATGTCTCTCTGGTTTTACAACCACCGCAGCAAACCAGCATCCGCAACGTGTTGCGCGCAAAAGTGGTCAACAGTTATGACGATAACGGTCAGGTGGAAGTCGAACTGGAAGTCGGCGGTAAAACGCTGTGGGCGCGTATTAGCCCGTGGGCCAGGGACGAACTGGCAATCAGACCGGGTCTGTGGCTGTACGCGCAAATTAAAAGTGTGTCGATAACTGCCTGATTAAATCAGGTGGCTATAAATGAACTGGGCAATGCTGTCAGTGGTATTGTCACCAATCACAATGTTGGCGCGAGCTTTTACCGCGTCATCAGCATTGCCCATTGCCACACCTGTGCCAGCAGCTTCCAGCATACTGATATCATTAAAGTTATCGCCAAATGCAATCACGTTTTCCATTGACCAGCCTTGTGCTTCAATCCATTTCGTCAGACGTTTGCCTTTACTATTACCGCCGCGCGCAATATCAACCTGATCGTGCCAGGACCATTCACACTCCAACCCCAACTCGTGTTCAACATGTTTACCAAAATGCTGCAATTGCGGCAGATCATCGTGCGTCAGAGCGAATTTCCACACCGCATTAACTTCTTGTGCCGTCTCGGCCAGTGAGGCGACCTGGGTAAAAGTCGGACGTTGTTCCGGTGGCAGTGTCTGTGCCCAGTTAGAGGTACGAATAACATGCCCGGTCGGGTGCTCATAAACCATCGCATCATCCACATACATCAGACCGTGAATGTGGTGTTCATTCAACATCTCAATGAGTTGCAAGGCCTTGTTGACGGGCATTGGGTCAGCTTCCAACACAGTTTTTGCATGATAATCATACAAATAGGTGCCATTACAGCAAATAGCAGGTGTATCCAGCGCCAGTGCCTGATAAAAAGGGTGGATAGCGACGTGATGGCGACCCGTGACGATAATCAATTGATAGCCAGCCTCGCGAGCGCGGGCAAGTGCTTCTATTGATGAAGGAAGTAGGGTCTTTTTCGGGGTCAATAAGGTGCCGTCTAAGTCGAGAGCAATCACGCGTGTGGTCATGGCGTTTTCCAGATTAAGGTTAAGAATTTTCGTTTAAGTGAATGGTACACCGATACCACTATCGGACAAAATTCTGCGCTTTAATTCAGCATTCACCGCCAAAAGCGACTAATTTTAGCTGTTACAGTCAGTTGCTAAATGCAAAGGAGCATTCATGAAGCAAACCGTTTATATCGCCAGCCCTGAGAGTCAGCAAATTCACGTCTGGAACCTGGATCATGAAGGCGCACTGACGCTGACACAGGTTGTTGATGTCCCGGGACAGGTGCAGCCGATGGTGGTCAGCCCGGATAAGCGTTATCTCTATGTTGGCGTTCGTCCGGAGTTTCGCGTACTGGCGTATCGCATTGCACCAGACGATGGCGCACTGACATTCGCCGCAGAGTCGGCGTTGCCGGGTAGCCCGACCCATATTTCCACCGATCATCAGGGACAATTTGTTTTTGTCGGCTCTTACAACGCAGGCAATGTAAGCGTAACGCGTCTGGAAGATGGCCTGCCAGTGGGCGTGGTCGATGTGGTTGAGGGACTGGACGGCTGCCATTCCGCCAATATTTCGCCGGATAACCGCACGCTGTGGGTTCCGGCATTAAAGCAGGATCGTATTTGCCTGTTTACGGTCAGCGATGACGGTCATCTGGTGGCGCAGGATCCGGCAGAAGTGACTACCGTCGAAGGTGCCGGCCCACGTCATATGGTGTTCCATCCAAACGAACAATATGCTTATTGTGTCAATGAATTAAACAGCTCAGTTGATGTCTGGGAACTGAAAGATCCGCACGGCAATATCGAATGTGTACAGACCCTGGATATGATGCCGGAAAACTTTTCCGACACCCGTTGGGCGGCTGATATTCATATCACTCCGGATGGTCGACATTTATATGCTTGTGACCGTACCGCCAGCCTGATTACCGTCTTCAGCGTCTCGGAAGATGGCAGTGTGTTAAGTAAAGAGGGCTTCCAGCCAACTGAAACCCAGCCGCGCGGCTTTAACGTCGATCACAGCGGCAAGTACCTGATTGCTGCCGGACAAAAATCTCACCACATCTCAGTGTACGAAATTGTCGGTGAGCAGGGGCTGCTGCATGAAAAAGGTCGCTATGCGGTCGGACAGGGGCCAATGTGGGTAGTGGTGAACGCACACTAACCGTTGACTTACCCGGCGCTGAATCTATTGCGCCGGGCGTATTAACTCATCTCCTGTAACGCATGTCTCTGGCGTTCGACGATATTGGTCCACAAATTGTCTTTATCGTCAGTCCACAAATTAATCAGTAAGGCAAAAAAGCGTTCTGCCGCTGGAGAAAGTACGGCATCTTTGCGGCGAATAATCCCCAATGTCCGACGAATAACCGGTTCCACCAGCGGAATACCGATGATAGAAGAATAGGGCGCATGGGGCATTGCCAGACCAGGAAGCGCCGAAATCCCCAACCCCGCCTCAACCAGTCCTAATGACGTCGAAAGATGACGCACTTCGTAAAACCAGTCCAGCTTCCAGGGCTTGTCGGCCAGTTTTTGCTCAATCAGCAGTCGGTTGCCGCTGGAGGAGCGTACACCAATCATTTTGTAACCCGCCAGTTCCTGCCATTCCACTAGCTGCTTTTTGGCTAATGGATGGTCACGCCGACAGGCCAGCACGAACGGCTCGTTGACCAGTGGGGTAAAATCAATGGATGAATTTGTGATGTTGTTCATGTTTATGCCAAAGTCAGACTCGTTACATAGCACCGACTCCATGCAATTATTCGTGCCTTGTTCCAGAATCCGCACTTTAATATTGGGATATAGCTCATTAAATTTGCCGATCGCCAACGGTAAAAAATAGAACACCGCGGTTGGAATACACGCTAATGTCACCATTCCTCGATGATGAGCATTCATGCCACGAATATTAAAAAGAGTTTCATCAAATTTATTTATTAATCCCCGAGCCTCTGGTAGCAGCATTTTTCCCGCTTTTGTTAAAGTAACCTTGCGAGTTGTACGCTCAAAGAGCTGGATATGTAAATCCTCTTCCATCTTTTTTATTCTGCGTGTTAATGCAGGTTGCGTAATATTAAGTAATTTAGCGGCGTTGTTAAATGAACTGGACTCTGCCAGCGTGACAAACGCCTTCATACTTGATAATTCATGCTTCATTACTACTCCGAAAAATGGAACCTGTGCTTTTTAGTAATTTACAGTTAAGCAGTTTAACTGCAATTTAATTACTTAAATTAATGAAAAAATGTTATTAATCGTTGAGCTAAAGTCATTAGAGATGCTTTGCCCTTAATGTGACCATATCGCAATAAGTTATGTTTTTAAATTGAGGGCATTATTATGAAAAAAATACCCTGCGTGATGATGCGAGGTGGAACCTCGAGGGGGGCGTTCCTGTTAGCGGAACATTTACCCGAAGATCAAACGCAGCGCGATAAAATATTGATGGCAATTATGGGTTCCGGGAATGATCTGGAAATTGACGGTATCGGCGGCGGTAATCCGCTGACCAGTAAAGTCGCCATTATTAGCCGTTCCAGCGATTCGCGTGCTGATGTCGATTATTTGTTTGCACAGGTAATCGTCCATGAGCAGCGTGTCGATACTACGCCTAACTGCGGCAATATGTTGTCTGGCGTTGGGGCATTCGCGATTGAAAATGGTTTGATCACTGCAACGTCACCGGTTACTCGCGTGCGTATCCGCAACGTCAATACTGACACACTCATCGAAGCTGATGTGCAAACGCCAAATGGTGTCGTCGAGTACGAAGGTAGCGCCAGAATTGACGGCGTGCCAGGAACTGCCGCACCGGTCGCGCTCACTTTCCTGAATGCCGCAGGGACGAAAACTGGAAAAGTTTTCCCGACGGATAAACCGATTGATTATTTTGACGATGTTCCGGTGACCTGTATCGATATGGCCATGCCGGTGGTCATTATTCCTGCTGAATATCTTGGAAAAACAGGCTATGAATTGCCTGTGGAATTAGATGCTGATAAAGCATTATTAGCCCGTGTTGAATCTATCCGTCTGCAAGCCGGTAAAGCAATGGGGTTAGGAGATGTCAGTAATATGGTAATTCCTAAACCCGTGCTTATTTCCCCAGCGCAGAAAGGCGGTGCGATTAATGTACGTTATTTTATGCCGCATTCTTGTCATCGCGCGCTGGCGATAACCGGAGCTATTGCCATATCCAGTAGCTGTGCGCTGGAAGGCACGGTCACCCGGCAAATTGTTCCTTCAGTGGGTTACGGCAATATCAATATTGAACACCCCAGTGGTGCGCTTGACGTTCATTTAAGTAATGAAGGTCAGGATGCCACAACGTTACGTGCATCTGTTATTCGGACGACCAGAAAAATATTTTCCGGTGAAGTTTATCTTCCCTGAAAAATTTCTTTGTCGTGATAAGGACAATCAATAAAGGAATTCTGTATTAATAATACAGAAAGTGCAGGATATTAAATGAATAAAAAATCATTATGGAAGCTAATTCTGATATTAGCGATCCCGTGTATTATTGGCTTTATGCCAGCCCCGGCAGGATTAAGTGAACTGGCGTGGGTGCTTTTTGGTATTTATCTGGCAGCAATTGTAGGGCTGGTCATCAAGCCTTTCCCGGAACCTGTCGTGCTGTTAATTGCGGTTGCTGCCTCGATGGTGGTGGTGGGTAACTTATCTGGTGGAGAGTTCAAAACCACCGCCGTACTAAGTGGATACTCTTCCGGTACAACCTGGCTGGTATTCTCTGCGTTCACCTTAAGCGCCGCGTTTGTTACCACCGGCTTAGGTAAACGTATCGCTTATCTGCTGATTGGTAAAATTGGTAGCACTACCCTGGGACTGGGTTACGTTACCGTATTCCTCGATCTGGTACTGGCTCCGGCAACACCGTCTAACACCGCGCGTGCTGGCGGTATCGTATTGCCGATTATCAACAGCGTGGCGGTGGCTCTGGGTTCTGAACCGGAAAAAAGCCCGCGTCGTGTTGGGCATTACCTGATGATGTCCATTTACATGGTCACCAAAACCACCAGCTATATGTTCTTTACCGCAATGGCGGGGAACATCCTGGCGCTGAAAATGATCAACGACATTCTGCACCTGCAAATTAGCTGGGGTGGGTGGGCGCTGGCTGCCGGTTTGCCTGGCATCATTATGCTGCTGGTCACTCCACTGGTGATTTACACCATGTATCCACCAGAAATCAAAAAAGTGGATAACAAAACCATCGCCAAAGCGGGTCTTTCTGAACTGGGGCCGATGAAAATTCGCGAAAAAATGCTGCTCGGTGTATTTGTGCTGGCGCTGCTGGGGTGGATTTTCAGTAAGACTCTTGGGGTTGATGAATCTACCGTGGCTATTGTTGTTATGGCGACCATGCTGCTGCTGGGTATTGTGACCTGGGAAGACGTGGTTAAAAATAAAGGCGGCTGGAATACCTTAATCTGGTACGGCGGTATTATCGGCTTAAGCTCACTATTATCGAAAGTAAAATTCTTTGAATGGTTAGCCGAAGTCTTTAAAAATAATCTGGCATTTGATGGTCACGGTAACGTTGCCTTCTTCGTGATTATTTTCCTTAGCATCATTGTGCGTTATTTCTTCGCTTCCGGTAGTGCCTATATCGTAGCTATGTTACCGGTATTTGCCATGCTGGCGAATGTCTCCGGTGCACCGTTAATGTTAACCGCGTTGGCTCTGCTGTTCTCCAACTCCTACGGCGGCATGGTCACTCACTATGGCGGCGCGGCAGGTCCGGTCATCTTCGGCGTGGGTTACAACGATATTAAATCCTGGTGGTTGGTCGGTGCGGTACTGACGATATTAACTTTCCTGGTACATATCACCCTCGGTGTATGGTGGTGGAATATGCTGATCGGCTGGAACATGCTGTAAATATTCTCAAATATCCCTTCATTATCTTTCTGCGCACTTTACGGTGCGCAGATATCTGGAGTCTCTGATGATCAAGTTGTCTGAAAAAGGCGTGTTTCTCGCCAGTAATAACGAAATAATTGCCGAAGAATATTTCACTGGCGAAATAAAAAAAGAAGAAGCCAAAAAAGGCACGATTTCCTGGTCTATTCTCTCTTCCCATAATACGTCAGGAAATATGGACAAACTTAAAATTAAGTTTGATTCATTGGCCTCACACGATATTACCTTTGTCGGGATTATTCAGACCGCCAAAGCCTCCGGGATGGAGCGTTTTCCGCTGCCGTATGTGCTGACCAATTGCCATAACTCATTGTGTGCAGTGGGTGGCACTATTAATGGCGATGACCATATTTTTGGTTTATCGGCAGCTCAGCGTTATGGCGGCATTTTTGTGCCTCCGCACATTGCGGTAATCCATCAATATATGCGTGAGATGATGGCAGGCGGCGGAAAAATGATCCTCGGGTCAGACAGCCATACCCGCTACGGTGCGTTAGGTACGATGGCGGTTGGTGAAGGCGGCGGCGAGCTGGTTAAGCAACTGCTGAATGACACCTGGGATATCGACTATCCGGGCGTAGTAGCGATACATCTGACCGGCAAACCAGCCCCCTATGTCGGGCCGCAGGATGTGGCGCTGGCGATTATCGGCGCGGTGTTCAAAAACGGTTATGTCAAAAACAAAGTGATGGAGTTCGTGGGGCCGGGTGTTGCGGCTCTCTCTACCGATTTCCGTAACAGCATTGACGTGATGACCACTGAAACCACCTGTTTAAGCTCCGTCTGGCAAACTGATGACGAAGTGCATAACTGGCTGGCGCTGCACGGTCGCGGTGAGGATTACAGCCAGCTTAATCCACAGCCAATGGCTTATTACGACGGCTGTATTAGCGTTGATTTAAGCGCCATCAAGCCAATGATTGCGCTGCCATTCCATCCGAGCAACGTCTATGAAATTGACACGCTGAACCAGAATCTGACTGACATTCTGCGTGAGATTGAAATTGAGTCCGAACGCGTAGCGCATGGTAAAGCCAAACTCTCGCTGCTGGATAAAGTGGAAAATGGTCGCCTGAAAGTGCAGCAGGGGATTATTGCGGGTTGCTCTGGCGGTAACTATGAAAACGTCATCGCCGCAGCAAATGCGCTGCGCGGTCAATCTTGTGGCAACGACACTTTCTCGCTGGCGGTTTACCCGTCATCACAGCCGGTGTTTATGGATTTAGCCAAAAAAGGCGTAGTGGCGGATTTGATTGGCGCAGGCGCAATCATCAGAACCGCATTCTGCGGCCCATGTTTTGGCGCGGGTGATACGCCAATCAACAACGGTTTGAGTATTCGCCACACCACGCGTAACTTCCCGAACCGTGAAGGCTCTAAGCCAGCCAATGGCCAAATGTCAGCGGTGGCGTTGATGGACGCTCGTTCTATCGCCGCAACTGCCGCAAACGGTGGGTACTTAACTTCTGCCAGCGAACTCGACTGCTGGGGCAACGTGCCGGAGTACGCCTTCGATGTAACTCCGTATAAAAACCGTGTTTATCAGGGCTTTGTGAAAGGGGCGACTCAGCAACCGCTGATCTACGGGCCGAACATCAAAGACTGGCCAGAATTAGGTGCGCTGACTGACAATATCGTCCTTAAAGTGTGTTCGAAGATCCTCGACGAAGTGACCACTACCGACGAATTGATTCCTTCCGGTGAAACCTCTTCGTATCGTTCAAATCCGATTGGTCTGGCGGAGTTTACTTTGTCACGCCGCGATCCGGGTTATGTCGGCAGAAGTAAAGCCACTGCCGAGCTGGAAAATAAACGTCTGGCGGGGAACATCAGCGAGCTGGCAGAGGTGTTTGCGCGCATTAAGCAGATTGCTGGTCAGGAGCATATTGATCCGCTGCAAACTGAAATTGGCAGTATGGTCTATGCGGTGAAACCAGGCGATGGTTCTGCGCGTGAACAGGCGGCGAGTTGTCAGCGTGTGATTGGCGGTCTGGCGAATATTGCTGAGGAATATGCGACTAAACGTTACCGTTCTAACGTCATCAACTGGGGGATGTTACCGCTGCAAATGGTGGAAGTGCCGAGCTTTGACGTGGGGGATTACATTTATATTCCAGGCATTAAATCGGCGCTGGATAATCCCGGTACGACGTTCAAAGGTTACGTGATCCATGAAGATGTGCCAGTAACAGAAATTACACTCTATATGGAGAACCTGACTGCCGAAGAGCGCGAAATTATCAAGGCGGGGAGTTTGATTAACTTCAATAAAAACCGTCAGATGTAAAAAGCGTCATGTGAATGTAGGCCGCATCCGGCACTTATTGTCGGATGCGATGCTTGCGCATCTTATCCGACCTACGAATCGCATTGAACCGTAGGCCGGATAAGGCGTTTACGCCGCATCCGGCACTTATTGTCGGATGCGATGCTGGTGCATCTTATCCGACCTACAAATCGCATTGAACCGTAGGCCGGATAAGGCGTTTACGCCGCATCCGGCACTTATTGTCGGATGCGATGCTTGCGCATCTTATCCGACCTACGAATCGCATTGAACCTGTAGGCCGGATAAGGCGTTTACGCCGCATCCGGCACTTATTGTCGGATGCGATGCTGGTGCATCTTATCCGACCTACGAATCGCATTGAACCGTAGGCCGGATAAGGCGTTTACGCCGCATCCGGCACTTATTGTCGGATGCGATGCTTGTGCATCTTATCCGACCTACAAATCGCATTGAACCGTAGGCCGGATAAGGCGTTTACGCCGCATCCGGCACTTATTGTCGGATGCTTGCGCATCTTATCCGACCTACGAATCGCATTGAACCGTAGGCCGGATAAGGCGTTTACGCCGCATCCGGCACTTATTGTCGGATGCGATGCTGGTGCATCTTATCCGACCTACGAATCGCATCGAACCTGTAGGCCGGATAAGGCGTTTACGCCGCATCCGGCACTTATTGTCGGATGCGATGCTTGCGCATCTTATCCGACCTACGAATCGCATTGAACCGTAGGCCGGATAAGGCGTTTACGCCGCATCCGGCACTTATTGTCGGATGCGATGCTTGCGCATCTTATCCGACCTACGAATCGCATCGAACCTGTAGGCCGGATAAGGCGTTTACGCCGCATCCGGCCAATAGTTAACAGCGCTTACTTCTTCGCCTCTGCAACCACTTTGCTACCCACGCCGCGGTTATTGTATTCCCACATACGGTTGTAGTTTGTGTCATTCAGATTGCGCTGCACTTCGTCATCATCATCAACGCTGCCGGTGTTACCCGCAAACGGACGATTAGAGATCACCGCATCGGCCCACGGTTTGACAGTGTTGAAGCCTTCGTTGATCACACTGTCACGGATTACCACCTGACCGTTGGTATTGGCATCAACATCCAGCGAGCGGCCTAATTGCGCGACACCATCACCAGAAGCATTGAAACGGCTGTTTACCGCGAGGAAACCGTAATAGATGTTAGACAGCGTCGCCGGTGCAAAAACATACGCTTCCTGCTGGGTACGAGAGTTCACCACGCGGAATTCGGTGTTATCGAACACCACTGCGCCACGACCGGAAACGATATCCACATCCCCTTCAATGTAGCTATTTGTCACCAGTGTACGCGGCTGGCGATTGGTTTCCAGACGGTTCTGCACACCGCTGTTGGTGACAAAGAAGGTATTCTGACGACCGAGAATATTGACGTTATTGATCTGCACTTTATCGCCATCGGTACGCAGCGCCACCGCCGGATGATTACCCGCATCTACGCTATCGCCCAGGGTGTTTTCGATGGTCAGATTTTGCAGTTGCAGACCATTGTTTTGCGACCAGAAGACCGCAGAACACAGTACACCGATACTGTCGCTGCGTTTGCTCTGGCAGCTATCGTACATATACCACGCTGGTTTACCTGGCATATATTTGCCGCGTGGGTTGACGTCGTGACGCCAGTCGGCAGGACTCATTCCACCATCAAGGGAAAGCCCAATTTTGACATCAATCGGTTTTTCACCCGTACCGTACAAAGTGATTCCACCCGGAGCTGCAGGAACGTAAACCGTGCCTTCATACTCACCTGGCAGCACGGCAATATACTGGCGCTTATTGGTGCGCTTGATAATTGCCGCATCCACCGCAGCCTGAATGGTCGTGTGCGTCACACCTTGTGTACCCGCTGGTCCAACAACAAAGTCAGGTTGCGCGGGCAGGGTAATCGGTGAAGGGTTCCACGCTGCAGCACCTGGCGTCAGTGAGGAGAAATAGTGCTGCGCATCGAAATTCTGCGCTTCTTTTGCCGACAGAATCGGGCGAGAAGACGTACCAGGCGCGGTTTGATCAGAAGGACGTTGATCGGGCGGTGTTGAGCTACAGGCGGTCAGCGTCACGCCAAAAGCCAGTGCCAGCGCCAGACGGGAAACTGAAAATGTGTTCACAGGTTGCTCCGGGCTTTGAAATGGAAAAATGAATCCGTTGAAGCCTGCTTTTTTATACTAACTTTAGCGAAACGGGAAGGTAAAAAGACAAAAAGTTGTTTTTAATACCTTTAAGTGATGCCAGATGGTATCGCGCCATCTGGCAGAGTATTTAACTGAACATCGCGGTAATCGAGGCACTTGCCAGAGAGTGGAAATGGACGTTAAAGCCGACCATCGCGCCGCTGGCACCTTCATCGACATCAATACGTTCTACATCCAGTGCGTGAACGGTAAAAATGTAGCGATGGGTTTCGCCTTTCGGTGGCGCAGCGCCATCGTATCCGGTTTTACCAAAATCGGTACGCGTCTGCAAAACACCGTCTGGTATAGCCACCAGATCAGAGCCAAACCCTTGCGGCAATACGCGGGTATCGGCAGGCAAGTTAACAACTACCCAGTGCCACCAGCCAGAACCCGTTGGCGCATCCGGATCGTAACAGGTGACAACAAAACTTTTGGTTCCCGCAGGAACGTCGTCCCACGCCAGGTGCGGCGAAATATTATCGCCATCGTAGCCCATGCCATTAAAGACATGACGATGCGGTAACTTATCGCCATCGCGCAGATCATTACTGATGAGTTTCATGAACCCTCCTTTCTTGTTTGCAGAAAGTGTAGCCAGAAACACTCACGCTGACTTCTCGTTATTGGCAAAAAAATGTTTCATCCTGCACCGCTCGGTTAACGGCTGCCGTCAGGCGCTGTAACTGTTCCGGGCGAATAATATAGGGTGGCATCAGGTAGATAAGTTTGCCAAATGGCCGGATCCATACCCCCTGTTCGACGAAGAATTTTTGCAGAGCCGCCATATTTACCGGGCGTGTGGTTTCGACCACACCAATAGCCCCCAGCACGCGGACATCGGCAACCATTTCGGCGTCACGGGCGGGTGTGAGTTGCTCGCGTAGTTGTGCTTCAATAGCCGCTACCTGCTGCTGCCAGTCGCCAGATTCGATAATCGTCAGGCTGGCGTTTGCTGCTGCGCAGGCCAGCGGATTACCCATAAAAGTTGGCCCATGCATAAAGCAGCCAGCTTCGCCGTTACTGATGGTTTCCGCAACCAGGCGCGTAGTGAGTGTGGCGGAAAGCGTCATTGTGCCGCCCGTTAAGGCTTTGCCGAGACATAAAATATCCGGTGCGATACCCGCATGTTCGCAGGCAAAAAGTTTGCCGGTACGGCCAAAACCGGTGGCAATTTCGTCAGCAATCAGCAAGATACCTTCGCGATCGCACATTTTGCGGATTCGTTTTAACCACTCCGGATGGTACATACGCATCCCGCCTGCGCCCTGAACAATAGGTTCAATGATTACGGCAGCGATTTCATGACGATGCGCCGCCATTAGCCGCGCGAAGCCCACCATATCGCGCTCATCCCATTCGCCGTCCATACGGCTTTGCGGGGCGGGAGCAAACAAGTTTTCCGGCAGGTAGCCTTTCCACAGGCTGTGCATTGAGTTGTCCGGATCGCACACCGACATCGCGCCAAAAGTATCGCCATGATAACCATTGCGGAAGGTCAGAAAACGCTGGCGCGTTTCGCCTTTGGCCTGCCAGTACTGCAACGCCATCTTCATCGCCACTTCTACCGCCACGGAACCGGAGTCCGCGAGAAAAACGCACTCCAGCGATTCCGGCGTCATTGCCACCAGTTTGCGGCACAGCTCAATGGCTGGCGCATGGGTAATACCGCCAAACATCACGTGTGACATGGCATCAATTTGCGATTTCATCGCGGCATTGAGCTGTGGGTGATTGTAGCCGTGGATCGCCGCCCACCAGGAAGACATACCGTCAACCAGGCGTCTGGCGTCAGACAAAATCAGTTCGCAACCTTCTGCGCTCGCCACTGGATAAACCGGTAGTGGGGAGGTCATGGATGTGTACGGGTGCCAGATATGGCGTTGGTCAAAGGCAAGATCATCCGTTGTCATAATCGACTTGTAAACCAAATTGAAAAGTTTTAGGTTTACAAGTCTACACCGAATTAACAACAAAAAACACGTTTTGGAGAAGCCCCATGGCTCACCGCCCACGCTGGACATTGTCGCAAGTCACAGAATTATTTGAAAAACCATTACTGGATCTGCTGTTCGAAGCGCAGCAGGTTCACCGTCAGCATTTCGATCCTCGCCAGGTACAGGTCAGCACTTTGCTGTCGATTAAAACCGGCGCTTGTCCGGAAGATTGCAAATACTGCCCGCAAAGCTCTCGCTATAAAACCGGTCTGGAAGCTGAGCGGTTGATGGAAGTCGAACAGGTACTGGAATCAGCGCGCAAAGCGAAAGCGGCTGGCTCGACGCGCTTCTGCATGGGCGCGGCGTGGAAAAATCCGCACGAGCGCGATATGCCGTACCTGGAACAAATGGTGCAGGGGGTAAAAGCGATGGGCCTGGAAGCGTGTATGACGCTGGGCACGTTGAGCGAATCCCAGGCGCAGCGCCTCGCGAATGCCGGGCTGGATTACTACAACCACAACCTTGATACCTCGCCGGAGTTTTACGGCAACATCATCACTACACGCACTTATCAGGAGCGTCTTGATACGCTGGAAAAAGTGCGCGAAGCCGGGATCAAAGTCTGTTCTGGCGGCATTGTTGGTTTAGGTGAAACGGTGAAAGATCGCGCCGGATTATTGCTACAACTGGCGAATCTGCCGACGCCACCGGAAAGTGTGCCGATCAACATGCTGGTGAAGGTGAAAGGCACGCCGCTGGCAGATAACGATGATGTCGATGCCTTTGATTTTATTCGTACCATTGCAGTGGCGCGGATCATGATGCCGACCTCATATGTGCGTCTTTCTGCCGGACGCGAGCAGATGAATGAACAGACTCAGGCGATGTGCTTTATGGCTGGGGCTAACTCGATTTTCTACGGCTGCAAATTGCTGACCACGCCGAATCCGGAAGAAGATAAAGACCTGCAACTGTTCCGCAAACTGGGGCTGAATCCGCAACAAACCGCCGTTCTGGCGGGCGATAACGAACAACAGCAGCGTCTGGAGCAGGCGCTGATGACCCCGGACACTGACGAATACTACAACGCGGCAGCCCTATGACCTGGCAGGAGAAAATCGACGCGGCGCTTGATGCGCGGCGCGAAGCTGATGCCCTGCGTCGTCGCTATCCGGTGGCGCAGGGAGCCGGACGCTGGCTGGTGGCAGATGGTCGCCAGTATCTGAACTTTTCCAGTAACGATTACCTCGGTTTGAGCCATCATCCGCACATCATCCGCGCCTGGCAGCAGGGCGCGGAACAATTTGGTGTCGGTAGCGGCGGTTCCGGGCATGTCAGCGGTTATAGCGTGGTGCATCAGGCGCTGGAAGAAGAACTGGCGGAGTGGCTGGGCTATTCGCGGGCGCTACTGTTTATCTCCGGTTTCGCTGCCAATCAGGCGGTCATTGCCGCGATGATGACGAAAGAGGATCGCATCGTTGCCGACCGTCTTAGTCATGCTTCGTTGCTGGAGGCTGCCAGTTTAAGTCCGGCGCAGCTTCGCCGTTTTAGCCATAACGATGTCACTCATCTGACGCGTCTGCTTACAGCCTCCTGTCCGGGGCAGCAACTGGTGGTGACAGAAGGCGTGTTTAGCATGGACGGTGATAGCGCGCCGTTGGCAGAAATCCAGCAAGTAGCGCAACAGCACAACGCCTGGTTAATGGTCGACGATGCCCACGGGACGGGCGTTATCGGTGAGCAGGGGCGCGGCAGTTGCTGGCAGCAAAAGATGAAACCAGAATTGTTGGTGGTGACTTTTGGCAAAGGATTTGGCGTCAGTGGGGCGGCGGTACTTTGCTCCGATAGCGTGGCAGATTATCTGTTGCAGTTTGCCCGCCATCTTATCTACAGCACCAGTATGCCGCCCGCTCAGGCGCAGGCATTACGTGCATCGCTGGCGGTGATTCGTAGCGAAGAGGGTGACGCACGGCGGGAAAAACTGGCGGATCTGATTGCACGTTTTCGTAGTGGAGTACAGGGTTCGCCATTTACTCTCGCGGACTCATGCAGTGCCATCCAGCCATTAATCGTTGGTGATAACGCTCGCGCGCTACGCCTGGCAGAAAACCTGCGTCAGCAAGGTTGCTGGGTGACGGCGATTCGCCCGCCAACCGTACCCGCTGGCACCGCGCGGCTGCGCCTGACTTTAACCGCAGGGCATGAAATACCGGATATCGACCGTCTGCTGGAGGTGCTGCATGGCAACGGTTAATAAGCAGGCCATTGCGGCGGCATTTGGTCGGGCAGCCTCACAGTATGAGCAATACGCAGAGTTGCAGCGCCAGAGTGCCGACGCCTTACTGGCAATGCTCCCGCAACGCCAGTACGCCCGGGTGCTGGACGCTGGTTGCGGGCCTGGCTGGATGAGCCGCCGCTGGCGTGAACGTAGCGCACAGGTGACGGCACTGGATCTCTCTCCGCTTATGCTTGTACAGGCACGTCAGCAGGATGCCGCACATCATTACCTGACGGGGGATATCGAATCCTTACCGCTGGCGAACACGACGTTTGATCTCGCGTGGAGCAACCTTGCCGTGCAATGGTGCGCTGAATTATCTACGGCATTACGCGAGCTTTATCGGGTAGTGTGTCCTGGCGGAATTGTGGCGTTTACCACCCTGGCACAAGGCTCATTACCAGAGCTACATCAGGCATGGCAGGCTGTAGACGCACGCCCCCACGCTAATCACTTTTTACCGCCAGCAGAAATTGAACGGGCGTTGAAAGGTTTTCGTCATCAATACAATATTCAACCCATTACGCTGTGGTTTGATGACGCACTCAGCGCCATGCGTTCACTGAAAGGTATTGGTGCAACGCATCTTCACGAAGGGCGCGACCAGCGAGTATTAACACGTTCACAGTTACAGCGATTGCAACTGGCCTGGCCGCAACAACAGGGGCGATACCCTCTGACTTATCATCTTTTTTTGGGAGTGATTACTCGTGAGTAAACGCTTTTTTGTTACCGGGACGGACACCGAAGTGGGGAAAACCGTTGCCAGTTGTGCGCTTTTACAGGCCGCTAAGGCTGCAGGTTACCGGACAGCAGGTTATAAACCGGTGGCCTCCGGCAGCGAAATGACTGCAGAAGGTTTACGTAACAGCGACGCGCTGGCGTTACAGCGCAACAGCAGCTTGTACCTGGATTACGCCACGGTAAATCCTTACACCTTCGCTGAACCTACTTCGCCACATATCATCAGCGCGGAAGAGGGGAGACCGATTGAGCCGAAGGTAATGAGCGCCGGATTACGCGCGCTGGAGCAACAGGCTGACTGGGTGTTAGTGGAAGGTGCTGGTGGCTGGTTTACGCCGCTTTCTGCTACTTTCACTTTTGCCGATTGGGTGAAGAGCGAACAACTGCCGGTGATTCTGGTCGTTGGGATAAAACTGGGCTGCATTAATCACGCGATGCTGACAGCACAGGCAGTACAGCAGGCTGGACTCACTCTCGCAGGCTGGGTGGCAAACGATGTCACGCCGCCAGGCAAACGGCATGTCGAATATATGGCCACTCTCACACGAATGATTCCTGCACCGCTGCTGGGGGAAATCCCCTGGCTTGAGGAAAATCCAGAAAGTGCGTTAACCGGAAGATATATCACTCTCACTTCACTGAAGTAGCAAAAAATTGGTTGAATTGCGAGCGAGCTGGCGTTTTCAGTCGTCCGTAATTTAACCAATCAAAGGCTAAAAAAATCGCGAAAAAATTTTTACCCCTGCATTATACGATTAGTATGGGAATTGCCCAAGCGGCTGGACATAGGGGCTGCAGGCAGTTATCCACTATTCCTGTGGATAACCATGTGCATTAGAGTTAGAAAACGTAATGTAAGCGAGAGAATACGCGGCCTGCACGCAAATTGGCGCTAAAGACGGCTTAAAGAAATATATGTTATTTTTTAATTGGTTAGATAAATGCAATGGCTGTCAGGAAAGTGTCATCTCCTGCAATAAATCCGTCATCAGCCATCTTGACAAATGTTAAAAAAGCCATTGCTCTGGGGATAACCCTGCAACACTGGCGTTTTATCTCGTCACTGCGTCAATTTTGCCTACGGTTGACACCTTAGTTTACGGCGTAACAGAGATATTGTGGTGTGAGCCTGTTTTTTTATCCAGTGTTATTTGTTGGCATTATTAATCATGACGAGTAAAATTACACACCTGCCCGCCCACTCCTTCAGGTAGCGACTCATGAGTAAACCATTCAAACTGAATTCCGCGTTCAAACCTTCTGGCGATCAGCCGGAGGCGATTCGCCGCCTCAAAGAGGGGCTGGAGGATGGCCTCGCGCACCAGACTCTGCTCGGTGTGACGGGGTCGGGGAAAACCTTCACCATTGCTAATGTCATTGCTGATCTGCAACGCCCAACGATGGTGCTGGCACCCAACAAAACGCTGGCAGCGCAACTTTATGGTGAGATGAAAGAATTCTTCCCGGAAAACGCGGTGGAATACTTCGTCTCCTACTACGACTACTATCAGCCGGAAGCCTACGTACCAAGCTCTGATACGTTTATTGAGAAAGATGCCTCGGTAAACGAACATATTGAACAGATGCGTCTTTCAGCAACCAAAGCGTTGCTGGAGCGGCGGGATGTTATTGTTGTTGCGTCAGTTTCCGCTATTTATGGTCTGGGTGATCCTGATTTATATCTCAAAATGATGCTGCACCTCACGGTCGGCATGATTATCGACCAACGTGCGATCCTGCGTCGCCTGGCGGAGTTGCAATATACCCGCAATGACCAGGCATTCCAGCGCGGGACCTTCCGCGTGCGTGGTGAAGTGATCGACATTTTCCCGGCGGAGTCCGACGACATTGCGCTACGCGTGGAGCTGTTTGATGAAGAAGTTGAACGATTGTCGTTGTTTGATCCATTAACCGGGCAAATCGTTTCAACAGTCCCACGTTTTACCATCTACCCGAAAACGCACTATGTTACGCCGCGTGAACGCATTGTGCAGGCGATGGAAGAGATCAAAACAGAACTGGCGGACCGACGCAAAGTGCTGCTGGAAAACAATAAACTTTTGGAAGAGCAGCGTCTGACTCAACGAACCCAGTTTGATCTGGAGATGATGAATGAGCTGGGCTACTGTTCGGGGATTGAAAACTATTCGCGCTTTCTCTCCGGGCGTGGACCTGGCGAACCACCGCCGACGTTATTTGATTACCTGCCTGCCGATGGTCTGCTGGTGGTCGATGAATCTCACGTCACCATTCCACAAATTGGCGGAATGTATCGCGGTGACAGGGCGCGTAAAGAGACTCTGGTGGAGTATGGTTTCCGATTGCCATCGGCGCTGGATAACCGTCCGCTGAAATTTGAGGAGTTTGAAGCGCTGGCTCCACAAACGATTTATGTTTCTGCGACGCCAGGTAATTACGAACTGGAGAAATCCGGTGGTGACGTGGTGGATCAGGTGGTGCGTCCGACTGGCTTGCTCGATCCGATTATCGAAGTGCGTCCGGTAGCGACCCAGGTCGATGATCTTCTTTCGGAGATTCGCCTGCGTGCGGCAATTAACGAACGCGTTCTGGTGACGACGTTGACCAAGCGAATGGCGGAAGATCTAACGGAATATCTGGAAGAACACGGTGAGCGCGTGCGTTATCTTCACTCCGACATTGATACCGTTGAGCGTATGGAGATTATCCGCGACTTGCGTCTGGGCGAGTTCGACGTACTGGTGGGGATCAACTTACTGCGTGAAGGTCTGGATATGCCGGAGGTCTCATTGGTGGCGATCCTCGATGCTGACAAAGAAGGGTTCCTGCGTTCAGAACGTTCGCTGATCCAGACCATTGGCCGTGCGGCGCGTAACATCAACGGCAAAGCGATTCTCTACGGTGATAAGATAACCCCGTCGATGGCGAAAGCGATTGGCGAAACGGAACGTCGTCGTGAGAAACAACAGCGGTACAACGAAGAGCATGGTATTACGCCACAAGGTCTTAATAAAAAAGTGGTCGATATCCTGGCGCTGGGGCAGAACATTGCCAAAACCAAAGCGAAGGGCAGAGGGAAATCGCGCCCGATTGTTGAGCCGGATAATGTGCCGATGGATATGTCGCCAAAAGCGTTGCAGCAGAAAATCCATGAGCTGGAAGGGCAGATGATGAAACATGCGCAAAACCTCGAATTCGAAGAGGCGGCGCAAATCCGTGACCAGTTGCATCAGTTGCGTGAGCTGTTTATTGCCGCGTCGTGACGAGATGAAGAAGCAGGAATGTTCTTCTGGTTTGAGGCTAATGAGAACGCAAAATTGCCTGATGCGCTACGCTTATCAGGCCTACATGATCTCTGCAATATATTGAATTTGCGCGGCTTGTAGGCCGCATCCGGCATGGATAACGTGCACTTTGTCAGCAATATGAATCCGGAATTCTCTTCCGGCTTCCCGTTAACCCAATGCCTGTAACGCCTTTTCCAGTGCGTTATGTAACAACTGGCGGTCATGGCGATAGGGGATATCGCTGGCCTCCAGTACGTCCTGAATCACTATTCTGTCGCTGACCGCAGAAACATCCACTTTCGGCCCAACGACTACGGCATCAATCACTTTCTTCCCGACATACTGTTCCATAATCGCCAGCTTATTTTCCAGCTTCAGATTCGCCGCAGGCAGGCTCAATTCACGCCCCAGATTGCCGATATAAACCATCGGCGCTGGCGTGCGGCGTAATGCCTGTGCCATTTCCTTAAGCAGCAGAATTGGCATCAGGCTGGTATAAAAACTGCCAGGTCCGATAAGGATCAGATCTGCGTCATTGATAGCATGAACCGCTTCACGCGTTGCGGGCACATTCGGGGTTAAGAGCAATTCCTGAATTGGCGTAGTTAACTGGTCGATATTGACCTCGCCATAAACTTCATGCCCCTGATCGTCAATGGCCATCAGATCAACGGGATGCTCTGACATCGGAATTAATTGCGCGTCCACTTTCAACAGATTACGAATTAAATTGATGGCTTCCAGAGGCCGCACGCTAAGGTGATCCAGCGCCTTTAACATCAAGTTTCCGAGATTATGACCGGAAAGCTCGCCATTGCCGCCAAAACGGTATTCAAACATCGCGGAGGCGACGCTCGGTTCCGTTATCAGTTGGTTGAGGCAGTTGCGCATGTCGCCCCAGGCAATGCCGCCTTCTGAGCGGCGAATACGGCCTGTTGAACCGCCATTATCGGTGGTGGTGACAATGCCCGTTAAACGAGAGCCTAAAGATGAAAGTGATGAAAGAACGCGTCCTAATCCATGCCCTCCGCCGAGTGCAACAACACGATCAAGGTCAGCCAGCGTACGATTGCGCATATAGATTCCTGAAGTCAGATTATCCGCGCTACAGTAGCGCAACTGACAGGGAAACGGCAATTAACCTGCCAATATTGAGGATACAAATATTTTCTTCTACCTCTAAAGGACGAGGTTCGCTGTGCATCCCTGATGATGTATATCAAAGTAAAACCGTCATATTCCCTTATTCTGTAGCGAAATAGCACGATCATGACGCTATATATATGATTACATAGCGGAAAGTGTGAATGGTAAAAATCTCATTTACACGCTAGTATCGACATAACCACTAAACACTCTAGCCTCTGCACCTGGGTCAACTGATATGGTGCTTTGGCCGTGACAATGCTCATAAAGATTGCCACCAGGGCGAAGGAAGAAATGACTTCGCCTCCCGTATCTGGAAAGGTGTACATGGCTTCACAACTGACTGATGCATTTGCGCGTAAGTTTTATTACTTGCGCCTGTCGATTACCGATGTGTGTAACTTTCGTTGCACCTACTGCCTGCCGGATGGCTATAAGCCGAGCGGCGTCACCAATAAAGGCTTTCTGACCGTCGATGAAATTCGCCGGGTTACTCGCGCCTTCGCCAGTTTGGGCACCGAAAAAGTACGTCTGACAGGCGGTGAACCGTCTTTACGCCGCGACTTTACCGATATCATCGCAGCCGTGCGGGAAAACGACGCTATTCGTCAGATTGCGGTCACCACCAATGGTTACCGCCTGGAACGCGACGTGGCGAACTGGCGCGATGCCGGACTGACGGGGATTAACGTCAGTGTCGATAGCCTCGACGCTCGCCAGTTTTATGCTATTACCGGTCAGGATAAATTCAACCAGGTGATGGCGGGGATTGATGCCGCATTTGAAGCCGGGTTTGAGAAGGTCAAAGTCAATACCGTGCTGATGCGCGATGTCAATCATCACCAGCTCGACACCTTTCTGAACTGGATCCAGCATCGCCCCATCCAGTTACGTTTCATCGAACTGATGGAAACGGGCGAGGGTAGCGAACTTTTCCGTAAGCACCATATCTCTGGTCAGATTCTGCGTGACGAACTGCTGCGTCGCGGCTGGATCCATCAACTTCGTCAACGCAGCGACGGCCCCGCGCAAGTCTTTTGTCATCCGGATTACGCCGGAGAAATCGGCCTTATCATGCCGTATGAAAAAGATTTCTGCGCCACCTGCAACCGTCTGCGCGTCTCCTCCATTGGTAAACTCCATCTCTGCCTGTTTGGTGAAGGCGGCGTTAACCTGCGCGATCTGCTGGAAGATGATGCCCAGCAACAGGCGCTGGAAGTACGTATTTCAGCGGCGCTGCGGGAGAAAAAACAGACCCATTTCCTGCATCAAAATAACACCGGTATTACGCAAAACTTATCGTACATTGGCGGCTAAAACGTCAAAAGGAGAGATCAGATGAGTCAGGTAAGCACTGAATTTATCCCGACCCGTATTGCTATTCTTACGGTTTCTAATCGTCGCGGTGAAGAAGACGATACCTCCGGTCATTATCTGCGCGATTCGGCGCAGGAAGCGGGCCATCACATTGTCGATAAAGCGATTGTTAAAGAAAACCGCTACGCCATCCGCGCGCAGGTATCTGCGTGGATCGCCAGCGACGATGTGCAAGTGGTGCTGATTACTGGCGGCACCGGACTGACGGAAGGCGATCAGGCACCAGAAGCGTTGCTGCCGCTGTTCGATCGTGAAGTCGAAGGCTTCGGTGAAGTATTCCGTATGTTGTCATTCGAAGAGATTGGCACCGCAACGTTGCAATCTCGTGCGATAGCGGGCGTTGCTAACAAGACACTGATTTTCGCTATGCCGGGTTCGACCAAAGCGTGCCGCACCGCATGGGAAAATATCATCGCGCCGCAACTGGATGCCCGTACACGTCCATGCAATTTCCATCCACATTTGAAGAAATAAGTATGTCGCAACTGACTCATATCAACGCCGCTGGCGAAGCGCACATGGTGGATGTCTCCGCCAAAGCGGAAACTGTACGTGAAGCACGGGCGGAAGCCTTTGTCACCATGCGCAGCGAGACGCTGGCGATGATCATCGATGGTCGTCACCACAAAGGCGACGTATTTGCCACCGCGCGGATTGCCGGTATTCAGGCGGCAAAACGTACATGGGATCTGATCCCACTGTGTCACCCGCTAATGCTCAGTAAAGTTGAAGTCAATTTGCAGGCAGAGCCGGAACACAATCGGGTACGTATAGAAACCTTATGCCGCCTGACCGGGAAAACCGGCGTCGAAATGGAAGCGTTAACCGCGGCCTCGGTGGCGGCGCTGACCATTTACGATATGTGTAAAGCCGTGCAAAAAGATATGGTGATTGGTCCGGTACGCCTGCTGGCGAAGAGCGGCGGCAAGTCGGGTGACTTTAAGGTGGAAGCGGATGATTAAAGTTCTTTTTTTCGCCCAGGTGCGCGAGCTGGTGGGGACCGATGCAACCGACGTTGCCGCGGATTTTCCAACCGTTGAAGCGTTACGCCAGCACCTGGCAGCGCAGAGCGATCGTTGGGCGCTGGCGCTGGAAGATGGCAAATTACTGGCTGCCGTCAACCAGACGCTGGTGAGTTTCGACCATCCGCTAACTGACGGCGACGAAGTGGCTTTCTTCCCGCCGGTAACCGGAGGCTAAGATGGCTGAAACCAAAATTGTTGTCGGACCGCAGCCGTTCAGCGTAGGGGAAGAGTATCCGTGGCTGGCTGAGCGTGATGAAGACGGTGCGGTGGTCACCTTTACCGGTAAGGTGCGTAACCATAACCTGGGTGACAGCGTAAAAGCATTAACCCTCGAACACTATCCGGGAATGACTGAAAAAGCACTGGCGGAAATCGTTGATGAAGCGCGTAACCGCTGGCCGCTGGGGCGAGTCACGGTGATTCATCGTATTGGCGAATTATGGCCGGGTGATGAAATCGTTTTTGTCGGCGTTACCAGTGCGCATCGCAGTAGTGCGTTTGAGGCCGGGCAGTTTATTATGGATTATCTCAAAACCCGCGCACCGTTCTGGAAGCGCGAAGCTACGCCGGAAGGTGACCGCTGGGTCGAAGCGCGGGAGAGCGATCAGCAGGCAGCAAAACGCTGGTAGTTTTTTGTTGGCCGGATAAGGCATAGAGCTGCATCCGGCAATTTCACCGTACCGGACATACGTTTACGCTGCGGCGATGCACACCCTCATCATTTGCAGTATCCTTTAGATATTCCTTATATCTTCAGGAGATCTTCATGGACAGATTCCCACGTTCTGATTCAATCGTACAAGCCAGGACTGGCCTGCAAACCTATATGGCACAGGTCTATGGCTGGATGACCGTTGGCCTGTTGTTGACCGCGTTTGTTGCCTGGTATGCTGCTAACTCCGCCGCCGTGATGGAGCTGCTTTTCACCAACCGCATCTTTTTAATTGGTCTGGTAATAGCGCAATTAGCTCTGGTAATTGTGTTATCAGCGATGATTCAAAAGCTCAGCGCGGGTGTGACAACCATGCTCTTTATGCTTTATTCGGCGCTGACAGGTCTGACGCTTTCCAGCATTTTCATTGTCTACACCGCCGCCTCTATCGCCAGTACTTTCGTTGTTACCGCCGGAATGTTCGGTGCGATGAGTCTGTACGGCTACACCACGAAGCGCGATTTAAGCGGCTTCGGCAATATGCTGTTTATGGCGTTAATCGGCATTGTCATCGCCTCGCTGGTGAACTTCTGGCTGAAAAGCGAGGCGTTGATGTGGGTGGTGACCTATATCGGAGTGATTGTCTTTGTCGGCCTGACCGCCTATGACACCCAGAAACTGAAAAATATGGGTGAGCAGATTGATACCCGCGACACGTCGAACCTGCGCAAATATTCAATTCTTGGTGCATTAACGTTGTATCTCGACTTCATCAACCTGTTCCTGATGTTGCTGCGGATTTTTGGCAACCGCCGTTAATTCCGTTTCCCCTCCAAATCCCGGCCTGGCGTCGGGATTTTTTCTAATTAAAACGACAATGAATAAAAGCCTGTTATAAAATGCGCCCATGACATGGGGGCGCATCCATAAATATAATTTTTTGTATATATGGCTTAAGTAAAGATATCAATAAGATAAATGCTGCCATTGCAGGTGTAATGTATCTTTTTTTAATCTCTTTGGTGGTGATTGTCGTTGCGCTTTTATAGGGGCGTTAACTCTCTATTATTATTTTATCGGCTTCTTCGGGATTCTTGCAGCAATAGCTATAACACTTGTTTGGCAAAGGCATACGCGGTTTTTTCATTAGTCATAGAAAAATAGGTAAATTTCTTTCTTGGGTAAAATTGTGAGGAAACGCAATGAGCCCGATGCGCTACGCTTAGCAGGCACAGAGTGGAATTGTAATCTATTAATTTAGCCCGGTTTTGTAGGGCGGATAAGGCGTTTACGCCGCATCCGCCATGAACAAATAGCACGTTGCTAACAATCTGCACAAACCAAAAGAACTTAACCGAACTTCACATCGCCGCTTCATTTTTCGCCCGTAGCTTCTTCGCCTGGCTTTCCAGCAACAGGTAACAGATCAGCGCCAGCAGCAGCGGGATAAAGTAATACAGCACACGGTAAGCGAGTAGGGCGGCGATAATTGTGCCTTTGGATGTATTCTCTCCTGCCAGTAGCGCGATAAACACCGCTTCCAGCACGCCAATCCCCGCCGGAATATGCACGATGACACCAGCAATACTACTAACCAGTAACACGCCTAAGACAAAGAAATAATTCAGGCTTTGGTCAAGTAACAGCCAGATAATTGCCCCCATCACCATCCAGTTAACGCTGGAAATCAGCATCTGAGCGAGGGCGAATTTCCATGAAGGCAGCACCAGCTTTTGCCCTTTGATGGTCATATGGCGGTGCTTCGCGAAAGCGCAAAACCATAAATAAACCGCGATAATCATCAGTAAGCCAATGCCGAGAATACGCAGCGTGGTTTGATCGACATACCAGTGATCCGGTAACTCCACCACGCCTGCGGTAAAAATAATCCCGGCTAATAAAATATAGCCCAGCCAGTTGGTGGTAATACTCAGCGAGAAAATGCGTGTGATGGTGCCGCCCGGTAATCCCAGACGCGAATAAAGGCGATAACGCATCCCAATCCCGCCGACCCAGGTACTGAGCGTCAGGTTGAAGGCATAGCAGATAAATGACACCAGCATCACCTGGCGCTTCGCCAGTTTGTGACCGCAGTAGAAACGGGCGAGCAGGTCATAGCAGCCGTAAATCAGATAACTGACGACCACCAGCCCGACCGCACTCAATAGCACAACGCGGTTATAGTCGCGGATGACCTTCCAGACCTCTTCCCAGTCCACTTTTTTGGCGTAGACCACCAGCAACACAATCACCGCGATAAAAAATAGCCAGGTAAGGATCTTCTTTGCTAAGCGCCAGCGAGGATGGGATTTACTCATCAGGGCTTTACCCCCGTATTTTCTGTTTCTACCCGATCCTGCGTTTCCATTGCCGGTTGCGCGGGCGGCTCAACCTGTGCCAGACGCGGCGTATGCGCCGGAAGCCAGCCCACCAGCGCCGGGAAGTGGCGCAAAAAGTGGAATGCCAGCACGCTTTTAGTCAGATTCCACCAGGTGCGTTTTGGCAGCATACTTTCATCTACCTGCCGACAATCGGCGGCGATGATGCCATTAAGATTGTCGCGTAGCGTCTGGTTAAAATTACGATCGTAGATGATGACGTTAGCTTCGAGATTCAGCGACAAACTGAGCGGATCGAGATTACTGGAGCCTACCGTCGCCCAGTGATCATCCATTAACGCCACTTTGCCGTGGAGCGGGCGGCGGCGATACTCAAACACTTGAACGCCGCCTTTAACCAGATAGTTATAGAGCAAACGCGCGCCAACCCTGACAATCGGCATATCTGGTTCACCCTGAATAATCAGTTTGATCCGCACCCCGCGCCGTGCCGCTTTACGTAAGGCGTGTAAAAATCGATAGCCGGGAAAGAAGTAGGCGTTGGCGATAATCACTTCCCGCCGCGCCTGAGTGAGCATTTTCAAATAGTGGCGCTCGATATCGCTGCGATGTTCTTCGTTATCGCGCCAGACCAGCAATACCTGCGCTTCCCCCGGTTGGCGGTTTTCTTCCGCTTTATGGTGACGTCGCCACCAGCGGCGTGCCGCGCTCTGCCCAGGCAAGTTTTCCAGCTCAAACTGCAGAATATCTTCAACAATCGGCCCTTCCAGCCGCACCGCGTAATCCTGTTTGGCCTGTGGGCCGTAGCTGGACATATGCTCGGCGGAGTAATTTATCCCGCCGATAAAGGCGATTCGTGTATCGATGACCACAATTTTGCGATGCATCCGGCGGAACACATTCGTGCGCATACCGAACAGGCGAGGACGAGGATCGTAATAACGAAATACCACGCCAGCCGCGGTCAGTTCGCTGACAAATTCATCGCTGAGATCTGGCGAACCATAGCCATCCAGCAAGACTTCCGCTTTAACCCCACGTTGCGCCGCTGCCAGCAGCGCCGCATGTAGCTGTTTGCCGACGTCATCTTCAAACCAGATAAATGTCTCAAGGATGATGCGTTGCTCTGCTTCGTTAATCGCTTTAAACACAGCAGGGTAATATTGCTCGCCGTTTTCCAGTAACTGAATCTTGTTCCCTTCGCGCCAACCACATTTCATAGATGGATCTCCACACTCAAAGGGGCATGGTCAGAAAGATGTCGCCAGGTCCGCAGCGGCAGCGCTGTGGGCGCACTGGCACTGGCGTTTTTGACGTAAATCCTGTCCAGACGAAGAACGGGAAATTGCACCGGAAATGTTCGCGCCGGGCGTCCGTGGGCGCGGGTAAATATCTCATCCAGCCCAGCCAGTACTTTTAAGGGATGATTGGCTTTTTGCCGCCAGTCGTTGAAATCTCCCGCGACTAATACTGGTTCGCCGTTCGGTAGTTGATTCACCCATTCAGCAAGCATCGCAAGCTGCGCCTGACGGTGCGCCTCCCGCAAGCCGAGATGCACGCACATCACATGAATCGCTTTCCCCGTGACTGGCGGAACAATGCGGCAATAAAGCACGCCGCGCTTTTCCGCGCCATCGACCGAAACATCGCGATTCTCATAATGTTCAATGGGATAGCGTGACAGCACCGCGTTCCCGTGATGCCCTTCCGGGTATACAGCATTACGTCCGTAGGCAAAATCACTCCACATGGTGTCGGCAAGAAACTCGTAGTGCGAAGTATCGGGCCAGTTCTTCACATGCAGTGGATGGACTTCGTGCGCCCCCATCACTTCCTGCAGGCAGACGATATCGGCGCTGACGGCACGCACGGCGTCGCGAAGTTCCGGCAAAATGAAGCGTCGGTTAAATGCTGTAAAGCCTTTGTGAATATTGATGGTGAGCACCTTGAACGAAAAATGTTGTGTTTGGTCGGGCATAATTTTCCTGTTTTTGCCTCTTATCTCATTGAAATAGTGTAGTCGGCGTCACAAAAAGGTGCGGTCTTACGGAATTTTCCGTAAAGTTCGGTACTCTGAATTAGTAGAGATAAATTCTTCAGGAGAGAAGCCATGAAGTGGCAACAACGCGTTCGTGTCGCAACTGGCCTAAGTTGCTGGCAGATTATGTTGCATTTACTGGTAGTGGCGCTGCTGGTTATGGGCTGGATGAGTAAGACGCTGGTTCATGTCGGCGTAGGGTTATGCGTGCTGTATTGTGTAACAGTAGTGATGATGCTGGTGTTACAGCGTCATCCTGAGCAACGCTGGCGCGAGGTAGCAGATGTGCTGGAAGAGTTGACCACCACCTGGTATTTTGGCGCGGCGCTGATTGTGCTGTGGCTGTTGTCCCGCGTGCTGGAAAATAACTATTTGCTGGCAATTGCAGGGCTGGCGATCCTTGCCGGCCCGGCGGTAGTGTCGCTACTGGCGAAAGATAAAAAGTTACATCACCTTGCGTCTAAACATCGCGTACGCCGCTGATCCTGTTGTGGCCGTTATCACCAGTAACGGCCACAAACTATTCCACACAATATCCAGACTCGCATCCTTCAAATAGATCTGCTTGGTAATGTCTGTAAAGTGGCGGATAGGGTTAATCCACGTCAGGTTTTGCAGCCATACTGGCATGTTCTCCACCGGCGAAACGTAACCGGAAAGCAGGATTGCAGGCATCATAAAGACAAATACGCCGATAAACGCCTGCTGTTGCGTTGAACAAAGTGATGAAATCAACAGACCGAAGCCCACCAGCGATAAACCGTAAATCACCATCGTAAAGTAGAACAGCGCCAGCGAACCAGCGAAGGGGATTTGATACGCCCAGATACCAATCGCCAGCACAATGGTGGCCTGGAACGTGGCGACAATTAACGCAGGGACGGCTTTACCAATAAATATCTGCCAGGTGGTGAGGGGCGAAACCAGCAACTGATCGAGCGTTCCCTGTTCACGTTCGCGGGCAACAGAAAGCGAAGTGACGATCATTACGCCGATAGTGGTGATCATGGCGATCAGTGATGGCACCACGAACCATTTGTAGTCGAGGTTCGGGTTATACCAGTTGCGCACCACCAGCTCGCTGTTGTTTGGCTTCGGCTTTCCTTCCAGCAGCTCCTGCTGATAGTTTTTGACGATTTGTTGCAGGTAGTTAGCAGCGATTTGCGCACTGTTGGAGTTACGTCCGTCGAGAATTAATTGCAACGGCGCGGTCTGGAAGGTATCCAGTTTGCGCGAGAAATCAGGCGGGAAGCGCACCAGCAATAACGCCTTTTGCGTGTCGATGGTCGGGCGGATCTCCTGTGGACTTTTCAGCAGCAACACATGGGTAAAGGCGCTGGCGCGGGCAAAACGTTGGGTCAGTTCTACCGAATGTGCGCCGTTATCTTCGTCGTAAATGGCGATGGTGGCGTTGGTTACTTCCAGCGTGGCGGCGAACGGGAACAGGATCACCTGAATCAGCACGGGTAAAATCAGAATCGCGCGCGTCTGCGGTTCGCGCAGCAGCGACTGCAACTCTTTGCGAATTAACGTCCATAAGCGATGAAACATGCTCTTCTCCCTAATCCAGTCGACGTTTGGTTTTCAGCCACGTCAGACCGATAAACATCACCGCCGAAGCGATCAAAAACAGCACATTCACGACCAGCACTACCGGAATATTCCCGGCGAGAAACAGGCTTTGCAGGGTGCTGACGAAATAACGTGCGGGAATAATGTACGTCACCGCGCGGATCACCGCAGGCATACTGTCGATCTGAAAAATAAAGCCAGAGAGCATAATCGACGGCAAGAACGCGGCGTTCAGTGCGACTTGTGCGGCGTTGAACTGGTTGCGGGTAATCGTTGAAATCAGCAGCCCCATCCCCAGCGTACTGAGTAAAAACAGGCTGGAGATAAAAAACAGAATCAGCAGCGAACCGCGATATGGCACACCGAGAATAAATACCGACACCAGCATACACAGCAGCATTGCCAGCATGCCGAGGACGTAATAGGGGAGCAGCTTACACAGCAGCAGTTCCGTGCGGGTAATCTCCGTAGAGAGCAAAGCCTCCATAGTGCCGCGTTCCCACTCCCGCGCCACCACCAGCGAGGTGAGGATCGCGCCGATCACCGTCATGATAATGGTTACAGCACCGGGAATAATAAAGTGCTGGCTAATCGCCGCCGGGTTAAACCAGTAGCGAGTCTGGACATCAATAAGCGGCTCAAAAGTCTGCCCGTTGTCTTCCGCTCGCTGCATTTGCCAGATCTGCCAGATCCCTTCGACATAACCCTGCACAAAGTTGGCGGTATTTGGCTCGCTGCCGTCGGTAATCACCTGAATTGGCGCGGTGGCGTTGGCACGCTCCATCTGTTCCGCGAAATCCACCGGAATCACCACCAGACCACGAATTTTCCCCGCCTGCATTTTGGCGATTAATTCCTGACGATTATCGCTGATAGTGGCGTCGATATAAGGTGAGCCTGTCATGGTGTGGGTGAAATCCAGCGCCGCTTCGCTACGCTGTTCAAGCAATATTCCGACCCTCAGCTTGCTGGAGTCGAGGTTAATGCCGTAGCCAAAAATAAACAGTAGCAACAGCGGGATCACCACCGCGATCAGCCAGCTACTCGGATCGCGAATGATCTGCCGCGTCTCTTTAACGCACAGCGCTCGCACGCGACGCCAGGACAGGATCGGATTACTCATTGCCATGCTCCTTATCCCAGTCGTGGATCAACTGAATAAAGGCTTGCTCCATCGTGGGGTCGGGTTGCTCATCGTTGGCCGATTGCGCTTTCAAATCGTCCGGCGTGCCGCTGGCAATCAGTTTCCCGCGATACACCAGTCCGATGCGGTCGCAATATTCCGCTTCATCCATAAAGTGGGTGGTGACCATCACCGTGACACCTTTCTCTACCATGCTGTTGATATGTAGCCAAAACTCGCGGCGGGTGAGGGGATCGACGCCGGAAGTGGGTTCATCGAGAAACAGAATATCCGGTTCATGCATCAACGAGCAGGCCAGCGCCAGCCGCTGTTTAAAACCTAATGGCAGTTCATCGGTAGCATGTGAGGCAATGCTTTTCAGGCCGAACGCCTCGCTCATACGGGTGATTTTTTCAGTCTGCTCCCGACCGCGTAAGCCATACACGCCGGAGAAAAAGCGTAAATTCTGTTCGACTGTCAGGTTGCCATACAGCGAAAATTTTTGCGCCATATAGCCGAGATGCTGGCGCGCTTTACCGGAACTCTCTTTCAGATCCATTCCCAGCACCAGCGCCTGACCGGAGGTCGGCACCAGCAAGCCGCACATCATCTTAAAGGTGGTGGATTTCCCCGCACCGTTTGGCCCCAGCAAACCAAAGATTTCACCGCGTTTGACGGCAAAATTGACGTGATCGGTGGCGGCAAAATCGCCAAACTTCTTGGTCAGCTCTTTCGCTTCGATCACCGTCTCGTCCGGTGAGCCTTCTACCGTATGCAATATTGCGCCCAGCGGTGATTCTGAGGTTCCGGCACCGCCCAGCAAATCAATAAACGCATCTTCAAAGCGAGGTGTGGTTTCGTTGATGTTGATTTCCGGCATTCCGTCGGCGCGGCGAATATCGTCTGGTGTGGCCTCTTTTTTGAGGATCAGACGTACTGATTTTCCCTGAATCATCCCGTCGCTGACCTGCGGCAGTTTCAGCGTTCGTTGCAGCAGTTTGCGGTTGCTTTCGTGCGGGCTGGTCATCAGAAAGCTACGTCCGGCCATGGTTTGCGTCAGAGCCTTCGGTTCTCCCTGATACAGCAACTCACCTTCGTTCATCAGCAATACGTCACGGCACTGTTCGGCTTCATCGAGATATGAGGTACTCCAGAGGATCAGCATCCCTTCGCCTGCCAGTTCGTGCACCATCTGCCACAGCTCGCGCCGTGAGATGGGGTCTACGCCGACGCCAGGTTCATCGAGCAGCAACACTTTCGGCTCGCCCACCAGGGTACAGGCCAGCCCGAGTTTTTGTTTCATCCCGCCAGAGAGCTTACCCGCCAGGCGTCCGGTAAATGGGCCAAGAGAAGTAAACTCCAGCAGGCGAGCAAACGTCTGTTTTCGCGCTTCACCGGTTACGCTGCGCAAATCCGCGTACAGATTAAGATTCTCCATCACCGTGAGATCTTCATACAGACCGAATTTCTGCGGCATATAGCCGAGCACCGCGTGTAACGCAGCGTCGTTTTTGATCGGATCAAAGCCAATGACCGTAGCACTGCCGTTGTCGGGTTTCAGTAACCCGGCCAGCATCCGCATCAACGTGGTTTTACCCGCGCCATCCGGCCCCACCAGCCCCGTAACATAACCGGCATGAATGGTACAGTTGAGCGGTGCGACGGCGGGCTTGTCCATACCCGGAAAGCGTTTTTCCAGGCCGTTTAGCGTGATAACGGCATCATTCATGTCCTGCCTCGTCACCGAATTGCACCGTTACTGGCATTCCCTGGCGTAACGCATCATCGGCGTCGGTCACCACAATCCGCAGGCGATAGACAAGGTCGGTGCGCAGATCCGGCGTTTCGACGGTTTTCGGGGTAAATTCAGCGGTTGGCGAAACGAAACCAATCTGCCCGTGATACGGCTTGTCCGGGCGACCATCGGTATAGAGCAGCACTTTGCGGCCTGGCTGGGCCTGGTCGAGATTGCGCTCATCGACATAGGCACGCACCCACACCGGACGCGTTAGTGAAACGGTAAACACCGTGCCACCTTCATTGAGCACTGTGCCAGGCTCTACCGCGCGGGTTAACAGCGTGCCATCAGAGGGGGCTACCAACGTTGAGTCCTGTAAATTCAGCTCCGCCTGCGCCAGTTGCGCCTGCGCCTGTTCCAGGCTGGCTTTCGCCTGGGCGATGTCCTGTTCACGGTTACCGGAACGGTACTGACGCAATTTATCCTGTGCTGATTTCAGCGTTGCCTGGGCCTGGTCGCGCGAGGAGCGGGCATTTTCCAGGTCGTTTGCCGAAATAGTGCGGCTTTTCCACAATCCTTGCTGACGAGCATAGAAATTCTGCGCATAGTCGTAAGCGGCCTGCGCCTGTTTTACGGCAGCGGCAGCCTGGGCGATTTCTTCATCGCGATAACCGGCAAGCATCAGATCATATTGTGCCTGCGCCACCGAAACGCCTGCTTTCGCCTGCATCAGCGCAATCTCATACGGCTTGTGATCCAGTTCGCCCAGCACCTGACCCGCTTTGATGGCATCACCTTCGTCTACCGCCAGAGATTCAACGCGACCACCGACACGGAAGCTAAGATTAACAGTGCGAATATCCACGTTGCCATACAGCGTCAGGCCGTTATCCTGGCGGCTTTGATACCACCAGTAGCCTCCGGCAACCACGGCGGCAAGTACCACTACCGCCAGTCCAATCACGACAGGTTTTTTCATCACTACAAACTCCTTTGCGATAATCCTTGCAAAATCAGGTCGATATGACAGGTTACCGTCTGGTTAATCAGTTCGGTCTTTTCTTCATCGAACGCGGTCCAGCCGGTACGTAACAGAATCGTTTCTTTGCCGAGACGAAACGCCAGAATCTCGCCAATCAGCGCATGAGTATGGAGGATCATGCGGGTATCGTTGGCGTCACAGCCGGTCCAGGCGGCAATCAGGCGCGTAAGGTGGCTGTGTAGCGGACTAATCACCTGTTCATGCACCAGATGGTAGGCCGCCGTGGGAGAGAGCTGCTCACGGGAGATAAACTTGCTGAGGTTGACGGTATCATCCTGGGTGAGCAGTTGAATCATGTTCCTGCAAGCGCGAAGGATCAGTTCGCGGATAGCGGCGCGATCCGGCTGTGGTTGTGCGAACAAGCGTTCGGCTTCCTCGGCGTGCGGACGGAACTGCTCGCCAATAAAATCGGCAATCCACTGGGCGCAGGCGAGGTATAAATCTTCTTTCGAACCGAAGTAATAGGTGATGGCTGCGATATTCTGCCCGGCCTGGGCGGCGATATCGCGGGTGGTGGCGTTCATTCCATACTCACCAAACTGTGCCAGTGCCGCAGCAATTAGCTGTTTTTTGGCCTGTTCACCTTTGGTTGTCATGGCAGGACTATTCATCGCACAGCCCATTCTTAATCAAATGATTGATTAAGATTATGACTCATTTTTAGCGTTGTCCAGTATGGCTAAAAATTTTAGCAACGCCAGTCACAGGGATAATTTATGCGCTGCGTCACAAAAACTGCTACACTCCGCTCCCTCATGACATTGTGGTTTTTGTCATTTTCCTTTTCAGTATCTCCCTGAAAACTACACCGGTAACGGTCGGGGCGGTTCGGAGTAGTTATGTCTTTCGATTCTTTGGGTTTAAGCCCTGATATCCTGCGCGCCGTTGCCGAGCAAGGTTACCGTGAACCCACCCCTATTCAGCAGCAGGCGATCCCCGCAGTACTGGAAGGCCGTGATCTGATGGCCAGTGCCCAGACCGGCACGGGTAAAACAGCGGGCTTTACGCTGCCGCTACTGCAACACCTGATTTCCCGTGAGCCGCACGCCAAAGGGCGTCGTCCGGTTCGTGCGTTGATCCTCACCCCGACCCGTGAACTGGCGGCGCAGATTGGCGAAAACGTCCGTGATTACAGCAAATACCTGAACATTCGTTCGCTGGTGGTGTTTGGCGGCGTCAGCATTAACCCGCAGATGATGAAACTGCGCGGCGGTGTTGATGTGCTGGTGGCAACGCCCGGGCGTCTGCTGGACCTGGAACACCAGAATGCGGTGAAACTGGATCAGATAGAAATCCTCGTCCTTGATGAAGCTGACCGTATGCTCGATATGGGCTTTATCCACGATATTCGCCGTGTGTTAACAAAGCTGCCCGCGAAACGCCAGAACCTGCTGTTCTCCGCGACTTTCTCTGACGAGATTAAAGCGCTGGCAGAAAAACTGCTGCATAACCCGCTGGAAATCGAAGTGGCGCGCCGTAATACCGCCTCTGAGCAAGTGACCCAGCACGTTCATTTTGTTGATAAGAAACGCAAACGGGAATTACTGTCGCACATGATTGGTAAAGGTAACTGGCAGCAGGTGCTGGTGTTTACACGTACCAAACATGGTGCCAACCATCTGGCAGAACAGCTAAATAAAGATGGCATCCGCAGTGCGGCGATCCACGGTAATAAATCGCAAGGTGCGCGTACTCGTGCGTTGGCCGATTTTAAATCGGGTGATATTCGTGTGCTGGTGGCGACCGATATCGCCGCGCGTGGCCTGGATATCGAAGAGTTGCCACACGTCGTCAACTATGAGCTGCCAAACGTACCGGAAGATTACGTGCACCGCATCGGGCGTACCGGTCGTGCCGCAGCCACCGGCGAAGCGTTATCGCTGGTGTGTGTTGATGAGCACAAACTGTTGCGCGATATCGAAAAACTGCTGAAAAAAGAGATCCCGCGTATCGCTGTTCCGGGCTATGAGCCGGATCCGTCAATTAAAGCCGAACCGATCCAGAACGGTCGCCAGCAACGCAGCGGCGGCGGTCGTGGGCAGAGCGGTGGTCGTAGTCAACAGCAACCGCGTCGCGCAGAAAGCGGTGCGAAGGCTGGTAACGCGAAGCCTGCAGCAAAACCGTCTCGTCGTCTTGGTGATGCCAAACCGGCAGGCGAGCAACAACGTCGCCGCCGTCCGCGTAAACCTGCCGCAGCTCAGTAATCTTTTATGCCGGGTAATGCCCGGCATCTGAGACTGATGACAAACGCAAAACTGCCTGATGCGCTACGCTTATCAGGCCTACGTGGTTCCTACAATATATTGAATTTTAACAACTTGTAGGCCGGATAAGGCGTTCGCGCCGCATCCGGCATATCACTACAAGCGCTAGTCAGCAATTTGCAAGCGCGGCAAAAAGATTTCTCTGTTTTACCGCCCACAAGCCACCCGATGCGTTACTTCTCCGCAGCCAATTGTTCGCGCAGCTCCATTAAAAGGTAGCCCAGGCGATTCTTGCCCTGACCATTACCGCCATCTCCCCAGTAAGCATCATTTTTCGTATGCTCAACCAGTTTCGCTGACGCGGTTGCCAGCAGGAGCGCGCGCAGTTCTGCGTGTTGTTCGAATTTAGCGCGAAGCGCTTTGCGCATCACCTCTTCTTTTATCGACTCCCAGTTTTTACGCAGGGGCTTAGAACGGTCACGCCCCATACGCGCGGCGATCATGGGTGAGGAAATCCGGCGGATCTCTTCGTGGTATTTTTCATCAAGGAACTTTTGTGCCTGAAAATAGTGTTCTGAGGTGGGCCAGGTTTTGCCGTCAATCTTGATGGCCCAGGCGGCAAAGTTAGAAAAATCCCCGTAGTCGTCACTGGTGCTGTAGAAATTTATGATGGTGTCTTGCATGACGTGTTGAATCCTTTGTTGTCGAACAGGAATTAGACCGTATTATCCTGGCGGTTATTGCGAGCCACTTTCCAGAAACAGAAAAATCATTACCCCTGAAAACTGAAAAATGCCACAATATTGGCTGTTTATACAGTATTTCAGGTTTTCTCATGGCATTAACCGCCGCGCTTAAAGCGCAAATTGCCGCCTGGTATAAGGCGCTTCAGGAACAGATCCCCGACTTTATTCCCCGTGCGCCGCAGCGGCAGATGATTGCGGATGTCGCCAAAACACTGGCCGGAGAAGAAGGGCGGCATCTGGCGATTGAAGCCCCCACCGGCGTTGGGAAAACGCTCTCCTATTTGATCCCCGGCATCGCCATTGCCCGCGAAGAGCAAAAAACGCTGGTGGTGAGTACCGCTAACGTGGCGTTGCAGGATCAGATCTACAGCAAAGATTTGCCGCTGCTGAAAAAGATCATTCCCGATCTAAAATTCACCGCCGCTTTCGGGCGTGGGCGCTACGTTTGCCCGCGTAACCTGACGGCGCTCGCCAGTACCGAACCCACACAACAGGATCTGCTCGCGTTTCTCGACGATGAACTGACACCGAACAATCAGGAAGAACAAAAACGTTGTGCAAAGCTGAAGGGCGATCTCGATACTTATAAATGGGATGGCCTGCGCGATCACACTGATATCGCCATTGATGACGATCTCTGGCGTCGTCTGAGTACCGACAAAGCCAGTTGCCTCAACCGTAACTGTTATTACTACCGCGAATGTCCGTTTTTTGTTGCCCGCCGGGAAATTCAGGAAGCGGAAGTGGTAGTGGCAAACCATGCGCTGGTGATGGCGGCGATGGAAAGCGAAGCGGTATTGCCAGAACCGAAAAATTTGCTGCTGGTGCTGGATGAAGGTCATCACCTGCCGGACGTGGCGCGGGATGCGCTGGAAATGAGCGCGGAAATTACTGCACCCTGGTATCGGCTACAACTGGATCTGTTCACAAAACTGGTCGCCACCTGCATGGAGCAGTTTCGCCCGAAGACCATTCCACCGCTGGCGATCCCTGAACGGTTGAATGCGCATTGTGAAGAGTTATATGAGCTTATCGCCTCTTTAAACAACATCCTCAATCTCTATATGCCTGCCGGGCAAGAGGCAGAGCACCGTTTTGCGATGGGCGAATTGCCGGATGAAGTACTGGAGATCTGCCAGCGGCTGGCAAAACTGACCGAGATGCTGCGTGGTCTGGCTGAGTTATTCCTCAATGATTTAAGTGAGAAAACCGGTAGCCATGACATTGTGCGTTTGCATCGACTGATTTTGCAGATGAACCGCGCGCTGGGGATGTTTGAGGCGCAGAGCAAACTCTGGCGGCTGGCGTCTCTGGCGCAATCTTCTGGTGCGCCGGTAACCAAATGGGCGACGCGGGAAGAACGCGACGGGCAGCTACATCTCTGGTTTCACTGTGTGGGGATCCGCGTCAGCGATCAACTCGAAAGGCTGCTGTGGCGCAGTATTCCGCACATTATTATCACTTCTGCAACCTTGCGTTCGCTGAACAGTTTTTCGCGTTTGCAGGAGATGAGTGGGTTGAAAGAGAAAGCGGGCGATCGCTTTGTGGCGCTGGATTCCCCCTTCAACCACTGCGAACAGGGCAAAATTGTCATTCCGCAGATGCGTTATGAACCGTCCATTGACAACGAAGAGCAGCATATTGCCGAAATGGCGGCCTTTTTCCGTGAGCAGGTAGAGAGCAAAAAACATCTCGGCATGTTGGTGTTGTTTGCCAGCGGGCGGGCGATGCAGCGATTTCTCGACTATGTGACGGATTTACGTCTGATGTTGCTGGTGCAGGGCGATCAGCCTCGCTACCGCTTAGTTGAACTGCATCGTAAACGCGTTGCTAACGGTGAGCGCAGTGTATTGGTAGGTTTACAGTCTTTTGCCGAAGGCCTTGATCTGAAAGGTGACCTGCTAAGTCAGGTGCATATTCATAAAATCGCCTTTCCCCCCATCGACAGCCCGGTGGTGATCACCGAAGGAGAATGGCTAAAAAGTCTTAATCGTTATCCCTTTGAGGTACAAAGCCTGCCGAGCGCCTCGTTTAACCTGATTCAGCAAGTTGGGCGTCTGATTCGAAGCCACAGTTGCTGGGGTGAAGTGGTGATTTATGATAAACGCTTGTTAACCAAAAACTACGGCAAGCGGTTACTTGATGCCTTACCGGTGTTTCCGATTGAGCAACCAGAAGTCCCTGAAGGTATAGTTAAAAAGAAAGAAAAAGCAAAATCCCCACGCCGTCGGCGGCGTTAATGATGTGAGTCAGGTAAGGAGTCATAAATGGACTATCGCAAAATCATCAAAGAGATCGGGCGCGGCAAAAACCATGCGCGCGATTTAGACCAGGATACGGCGCGCGGCCTGTATGCCCATATGCTCAACGGTGAAGTACCTGACCTTGAGTTGGGCGGCGTATTGATGGCGCTGCGTATCAAAGGGGAAGGGGAAGCAGAGATGCTCGGCTTTTACGAAGCCATGCAAAATCACACCATCAAGTTGACGCCCCCTGTTGGCAAGCCGATTCCTGTTGTTATTCCCAGTTACAACGGTGCACGGAAACAGGCCAACCTGACGCCATTGCTGGCGATCCTGCTGCACAAACTCGGTTTTCCAGTAGTGGTTCACGGTGTTAGCGAAGATCCGACCCGCGTGCTGAGCGAAACCATTTTCGAACTGATGGGGATTATGCCAACGCTGCACGGCGGCCAGGCGCAGGCGAAGCTCGACGAACATCAACCTGTGTTTATGCCTGTAGGCGCGTTTTGCCCGCCGCTGGAAAAACAACTGGCGATGCGCTGGCGGATGGGCGTGCGTAACAGTGCGCATACGCTGGCGAAACTGGCGACGCCATTTGCTGAAGGTGATGCGCTGCGTCTTTCCAGTGTTTCGCATCCGGAATATGTCGGGCGGGTGGCGAAATTCTTTAACGACATCGGTGGGAGGGCGCTGTTAATGCACGGCACCGAAGGCGAAGTGTATGCAAATCCGCAACGCTGTCCGCAAATCAATCTGATTGATCGCGAAGGAACGCGGGTGCTGTATGAAAAACAGGACGATGCAGGCAGTGAGCTACTGATACTGCCAGAAGCAAAAGACCCGGAAACCACCGCGAAGTGGATTGAGCGTTGTCTGGCAGGCAGCGAACCGATTCCCAAATCACTAAAAATCCAGATGGCTTGCTGCCTGGTGGCGGCGGGCGAAGTGGCATCCGTTAGCGATGGCCTGGCGCGCGTTAAGCAATCATTTTAATTTCTCCCCCTGCCGGATGATGAGCGTCATCCGGCCTTTACTCCACAGCAACATGAAATTGCAGCATATTTATTGACCTTCCCGCGTGCGGCGCGCAGCATAAAAAAGCAACAGGCATATAACATAAACAGGAGTTAACTATGGCAAGTGGTCATCGCTTTCATGCCCGGACGCTGCACAACTTTATTCTGACTGTGTTTCGTCAGATGGGTAGCGAGGAACAGGAAGCAAAACTAGTAGCAGATCATTTAATTGCGGCAAATCTGGCAGGGCATGATTCACATGGGATTGGCATGATCCCGAGCTATGTGCAGTCCTGGCGACTGGGTTCTTTGCAAATCAACCATCACGCTAAAATTGTCAAAGATGCGGGGGCAGTGGTCACGCTTGATGGTGATCGTGCATTCGGTCAGGTGGCGGCGTACGAGGCCATGACACTTGGCATTGAAAAAGCGCGTCAGCACGGAATTGCTGCTGTGGCACTGCGTAACTCTCATCATATCGGGCGTATCGGTTACTGGGCGGAACAGTGCGCAGCGGCGGGGTTTGTCTCTGTTCACTTTGTGAGCGTAGTGGGGATTCCGATGGTGGCACCGTTCCATGGTCGCGATCGTCGCTTCGGCACCAATCCGTTCTGCGTGGTCTTTCCACGAAAGGATAACTTCCCGCTGTTGCTTGATTATGCCACCAGCGCCATTGCATTTGGCAAAACCCGTGTCGCCTGGCATAAAGGTGTGCCCGTACCGCCAGGCTGCCTGATTGATGTTAACGGCGTGCCGACGACCAATCCGGCAGTGATGCAGGAGTCACCGTTGGGATCACTGCTGACCTTTGCCGAACATAAAGGTTATGCCCTGGCGGCGATGTGCGAAATTCTTGGTGGTGCGCTTTCCGGTGGCAAAACGACCCATCAGGAAACGTTACAAACCAGCCCCGATACCATTCTTAACTGTATGACCACCATCATCGTTAACCCGGAATTGTTCGGCGCGCCAGATTGTGCAGAGCAGACCGAAGCCTTTGCCGAGTGGGTGAAAGCTTCGCCGCATGATGAAGATAAGCCGATTTTGCTGCCAGGCGAATGGGAAGTAAATATGCGCCGTGAACGGCAGGAGCTAGGGATCCCGTTAGATGCCGGGAGCTGGCAGGCGATTTGTGACGCGGCGCGGCAAATTGGTGTACCAGAAGCGACGTTGCAGACTTTCTGCCAATAGTCAGCCAGCGAAAAAAAGCCCGTCCAGTGACGGACGGGCAAACAAGGGTAACATAGGATCAATGAGGGTTAGAGCACATGCGTCTGTCGGTAAACAGACAGGGAAATTCTTTTGCCGGATGCCGGTCAACGGTTCGGATTTTGTAGGCCTGATAAGACGCGGTAGCGTCGCATCAGGCACTTGTTGCCGGATGCGACGTAAACACCTTATCCGACCTGTGAATTACTTATAGATAACCGCAGTTCCGCTTAATTTATTGTTGTTGGTGGCAGAAGTAATGCTGTATCCACTGGCACCAGCCGCCGCAGCTTTTTCTGCCAGTTTTGCTTCCAGCGCGTCGAGGGTGGATGCGCCATCGGCAGAAACTACGCCGATTTTATTCATGCTTTGTGCCTGGGATGCCGTTACCGGTTGTGCCGCGAACACGCCAAATGACAGAGTTGAAAGAGCCATAGCAGCAACAACAGTATTGATAGTTTTCATAATTAATCTCTCGCAGGTGATTTTGTTTAAGTGACGTTGTTTCGTCGATGTGATGAGTATCACGTTTTTTCACGAGAGATAAAATCGAAGAGAATTGACCGCCTTGTTCAAATAAATTGATTGATATCTAAGATGCTGATAATTCATCTATTTGTCGTGCTTATGATTCAATTTTGTACCGCGTGTCAGTTACGGCTGCGTTAAAGGCACGGAATGCCACGCAAAATGCAAATTATACTTGCTGTACTCCATGCCAGTTGTAGTTAACGTAACTGGCTGTCCTTCGATCCTCTGCGATTATATCCTGTATAAGAATGTTTTTGTAAATCTTTCTCCTGCTGGCAGTGGATGCATAAGCGCACGCCAGGAATGGCTTCCCGACGGGCCTGCGGGATGGGAGCACCGCACTCTTCACATTCATACAGGCTTTCACCACGCGGGATTTCATCCCGAGCGCGGGCAACCGCATCTTCAATTGTACTGTTGATCTGTTCGTTGACGGCGTCATCATTAGCCCAACCGGATGCCATATCATCCTCCCCATATCAATGCTTGTACAATTAAGTGTAGCTAATATAGGGACAAACTCCGGCAGTTCAATTGTCATATCTCCGACCATTCTCGCAGCAGATTGTGATAAAGATTGAGTAGCGACAGGATTTCTTCACCTTCACCAAAGCGGTTTTTCAGCGACTGAATGTTGTTGTCCAAATCGAACAGCATGGCGCGCTTTTTATCATCGCGGATCATCGACTGGATCCACATAAACGAGGCCATCCGCACGCCGCGCGTGACGGGCGTTACGCTGTGCAGGCTACTCGAAGGATACAACACCAGATCGCCTGCCGGGAGTTTTACCCGATGCTGCCCGAAGGTGTCATTGACGACCAGTTCGCCGCCTTCATAGCTTTGTGGATCGCTCAAAAACAGCGTCGCAGAAAGGTCTGTGCGCATCCAGCCGTTTTGCGGATGACTGCGTACTGCGCCATCCACATGAAAACCATAGGTTTCATTGTTCTGATAACGATTAAACAGCGGCGTGGATAGGGTACGCGGCAAGGCAGCGGCAAAGAACAGAGCATGTTGGTTAACCGCGTTAAGCACCTCAGTTTGCAATGCGGCATATAACGCGCTGCGGGTGTCCACTTGCTGATTGCTCTTAACTTGTGCGCCCTGCGCGCCAGTGGTGACACGACCATCAATCCATTCGGCTTGTTCCAGTTGTTCACGAAGACGTGCGACGTCCTGTGGCGATAACACGCCGGGAATGTGGTACATCATACAAGTTCTCCAAAAAGTGGGGCTTTCACCCCACACCGATTTTTAACAGCAGGTGCTTTGTTCATGCCGGATGCGGCGTGAATGCCTTATCCGGCCTACCAAATGATGTGAACTCAACGTGTTGCACAACCTTGTAGGCCTGATAAGCGCAGCGCATCAGGCAGTCCTGTTCTCGCCATCAATCTTAGTAAGCCCTGCGCCCCATATCTGAATCAGAAATGCATATTGGCGGTGAGCAGGAAGGTTCTTGGCTCGCCCGGATGATAGCGGTAGCCGCTCTTGTTAATCGAGGCCACGTAATTGGTATCAAACAGGTTGTAGACGTTTAACTGGAAATCGAGGTTGCGATTGACGCGATAGCCCAATTTGGCATCGGCAACCCAATAACCTTCAGTAAACGCCGGAGTTCCCACCGCGCCGTCAGAACCTTTATGCATACTGCCGATATAGCGTGCGCCTGCACCAATGGAGATATCATCCGTTGCCTGATACTGGCTCCATAAGGTAAAGGCGTGTTCTGGCGTATACGGCAGTGATGACGAACCATCCTGAGCCACGTCCGCACCATTTTTAATGGTCGCTTTTTGCTGGGTATATCCGCCAATCACCTGCCATGCGGGAGTGATATTTCCAGCCACGGAAATCTCATAGCCTTCGACGCGCTTTTTACCGTACTGCGAGTAAGTCCCGTCGTCGTTTTGCTCAACTTCATTTTCGATATCGGTACGGAACAGCGCGGCAGTTAGTAGCAAGCGTTTATCCAGCACTTGCCATTTGGTGCCAATTTCGCTGGTCTTCGCTTTTTGCGGTTTAAAGTCGGTGCGGTTGGCGCTGTTACCGCTGCCAGACTGTGCAAGAGCGAAGTTGCTGCCGCCAGGCGGTTGTTGGGAAACAGCATAGTTGACGTAGACATTGCCATTTTCCGTCAGATGATACAGCGCCCCGGCTTTCCAGTTGACCAGATTGCCCGACCTGGCGGTGTCGACGGTGGTGACCGGAGAACCGTTTGCCGCGCCAGTTGGGCAGGTGACGGCACCGCGACCACTGCCGCCGCAGGCGGTAGCACTGTCATATTCAGTATGATAATTGTCCAGACGGATCCCGCCGTTCAGCTCAAAATCACGGGTGATTTGCAGCGTATCGAAGGCATAAATCGCGAAGGTATCTGTCTGGCCGTTAGCATTGGCACCGTTGCGCGTCAGACTGCCAGGATGAATGCTGCTGTCAGGATGGTAAATGTTCACCGGCGGTAACGTCACCGGATTAACGCCGTAGTTGGTCTGCGTTTCGCGGGTAAATTCCACGCCGGTACTGACATCATGGGCGATTGAACCGGTATAGAACGCCGACGTCAGGTTAGTCTGGTTGGTGAGGATTTTATTACTCACATCTTTAGTATTCGCCGTGCGTGACCACGTCCAGCTATCCACATTGCTGGTGGGCTGGGTAATATTCGATGCTCCGCCCATAATCGCCGTCATCAGATAATCCTGCTTCACGCGCGACCAGCGGGTGGTATTACGAATGGTGGTGTTATCGCTGATGTCATGTTCAAAACGCATAGTGGCGGTATCGGTGGTCGAATCGTCGTAATCGGAGTCCGTACCATAAAAGTTATGCGTATCCACCTTACCGGAATGGTTCAGTGCCGCCGTTCCTGCAGAAGGTGCGGAATAACCCGGCAAACCAATGGTCGGAATGCCGCCGTCCGGCGTGTTGTGCTGGGTAACGTGTAAATAGTTGAGATACAAACGCGTCGACGTACCGAGGCCTAATGCCACAGAAGGGGCGACGCCGTAACGTTCATTTTTAACCTTTTCGCGCCCGGCATCGTGCGTTTTTTCGCCCATCACATTCAGGCGCACTGCGCTGGTGTCACCAATCACCTGATTGACGTCCAGTGTGCCGCGACGGAACCAGGCGCTACCAATACTGGCAGAGGCGTCAATACCTGAGTCATTACGCGGCTGTTTACTGATCATATTGATCGAACCTGTCGGCGCGCTGCGTCCGTAATCGGTGCCGGATGGGCCTTTAATGACTTCCACCTGTTCGGTATTGAAAGTGTCACGTGAGACACTACCAATATCGCGGATGCCATCAATATAAATGCTGTTAGAGGTATCCGCACCGCGCATATAAATGGCGTCGCCGGTAGTGGAATTACCATTCTCACCGGCAAAAAATGCGCCCACGCCAGGTACGTTTTTTAGCGCGTCAGTAAGGTTGGTTGCGCCCTGATCTTTTATCACCTGTTCAGAAATCACCGTCATTGTGCGGGTGGTATCGATGACCGGGCGGGAGAATTTTGGATCGGCAGATTTAAGTGGCGCATAAAGCGAAGGCGTCGATGCCTCGACAACCAGTGTATCATCAGTGTTTTGTTGCCCTTCTGCGGCGAGAGCCTGTGGCACAGGCGTGATGCCGATACAAAGACCGGCAAAGAACGTGAGCGAATGAAAGGGTCTGGCAGGGAAATTGCGATTGTTTTCCATTTGGCAGGTGACTTTTTCTTATATGTTTAAATTTTCACTGTCACGAGAAAGCGTCTCTGCGGATGCGATGCCACTGTTAATCCCGTAATAGTAATCTTGAAGTGATAATAATTTTGATAAGCATTATCACCTGGCGCGATTTTCTATCACCCATTGCGTGAAAAATAAATACATTTATTTACATTGTGTTCATATTTGATGTTTTTTGCTTACAAAACAGGCGAAAACTGCATCCAGAGGCGAATGCAGTTGCGTTGGTGTGGTTATTTGTAGATGGTTGCAGTACCGAACATCTGATCATTTCCGCCTGCGGAATTAATGACATAACCTTTCGCGCCTTGTTCGCGCGCTTTTTCTGCCAGTTTTTCCTCCAGATCGCTTAGGTTAGATGCACCGGTTGCCGAAACGGTTCCGGCTGGCCGTAGTTGACCGCTGTCCTGGTTACTCAGAGGTTGCGCGGCATAAGCCGTGAAGGTGATTCCGCTCAGGACGGTGGCAAGCAGTAGTGCGAGGCACTTTTTCATAATGACATCCTCATAAATACAACGAGTAGTGCCTGATAAGTGTAGGTCTCCTGCGTGATGAGAATGACGCAAAAAATTGACAGAGATGTGCTTGTTTTTTGAATGATGTATTTTTACAAAACCAGACAAATCAATGACATGCAGGGGGCTGATTTTTATGGTGAATTGCTGAAAAATGCAGTCAGGTTAAGGTTTTGAGTCATGTTAAACGCAGCCAGATATTTACCCTGCCGCGTTATGCGGGTATCTTACGCCGCTGCTTAAAGGAGAATGCTATGTCCGCCCAGAAACCGGGGTTGCACCCGCGCAACCGTCATCACAGCCGCTACGATCTCGCCACGCTCTGTCAGGTGAATCCTGAACTGAAGCAATTTCTCACGCTTACCCCTGCCGGTGAGCAAAGCGTAGACTTCGCCAATCCGCTGGCGGTGAAGGCGCTCAACAAGGCGTTGCTGGCACATTTTTATGCCGTGGCGAACTGGGATATTCCTGACGGTTTTCTGTGTCCGCCAGTACCTGGCCGGGCGGATTATATTCATCATCTTGCCGATTTACTGGCTGAGGCGACCGGAACAATTCCGGCCAGTGCCAGCATTCTGGATATCGGCGTTGGCGCGAACTGTATTTATCCGCTGATTGGCGTACATGAATATGGCTGGCGTTTTACCGGTACTGAAACTAACAGTCAGGCGTTAAGCAGCGCGCAGGCGATCATCAGCGCCAATCCGGGGCTTAACCGCGCCATCCGCCTGCGTCGGCAAAAAGAGAATAGTGCTATTTTTAACGGCATTATCCATAAAAATGAGCAATATGACGCAACCTTGTGTAACCCGCCGTTCCACGACTCTGCCGCGGCAGCGCGTGCTGGTAGCGAGCGCAAACGGCGTAATCTCGGATTAAACAGAGACGATGCGTTGAACTTTGGCGGTCAGCAGCAGGAGCTGTGGTGCGAAGGCGGTGAAGTGGCTTTCATCAAAAAGATGATTGAAGAGAGTAAAGGCTTTGCGAAGCAGGTAATGTGGTTCACCTCGCTGGTTTCTCGTGGCGAAAACTTACCGCCGTTGTATCGTGCTCTGACGGATGTTGGCGCGGTAAAAGTGGTCAAAAAAGAGATGGCCCAGGGGCAAAAGCAGAGCCGCTTCATTGCCTGGACCTTTATGAACGACGAACAGCGTCGTCGTTTTGCCAATCGTCAGCGTTAAAGTGTCGGTTCTCCCGGTAGTAATGGTTCTGCCGGGGTAACGCCCGGAGCAGGCAGCACTTGATAAGTCTGTACCGGTGCGCGAACACCCGCCTGGTCGAAATGTTTTTTTACCTGGCTGTCGAGGGCAAAACGTACCGTCCACTGTTTGAGTGGCAGCGTGGTAAACGAAACACGCAGTGTAAACGCGGTATTGCTTAAGCCAACAATTCCGGCAAAGTTAGGTTCACCGATAATCAGCCCGCGAACTTCTTCATTTTCCATCACTTCCGCCACGGCATCTTTTAGCGCCTGATTGGCTTTATCGGCATCTTCATGACGATCAACATCGTAATTCGCCACCACAGAGCCAATGCCGCGGACAAAGTTGGCAAAGGTGGTTATCGAGGACCACGGAATAATGTGATAAGCCCCGGTATCCTGGCGCACGCCCACGGATCGAATCGACATGCGTTCAACCGTGCCGGTCAGCGGCCCGATGGTGACTAAATCTCCGGTATTCATGCCGTTTTCAAACTGAATAAACACCCCGGTAATAATATCTTTCACCAGCGTTTGCGAACCGAAGGAAATCGCCAGCCCTAACGCTCCGGCTCCTGCCAGTAGCGGCGCAATATTGACGCCAATTTCCGACAACACAATCATAATGGTGATGGTACTGATTACCACCGCCAGCGCGTTGCGAAACAGTGTCAGCAGGGTACGCGTGCGGGCGCTGGGCAGCGGGCGACCATGAATATCCGAAGCCAGCCGATTTTCGATCAAACTGGCGAGTACCGTCCAGCCAACTGCCGAGAAGAAAAGGATGAGAGCGATGCGGATCAGGATATCCACCGTTTTCTGCCCCGCGCCGTTTTGCAGCCAGTTCCAGAAATCGAACAGTCCCCAGGCGCTGAATAGTAGCATCACCGCTACGTACACTGTCAGAATACGTGCCGTTTTCAGCGCCGCCGACAGCCAGCCGTTCAGCCGTTTTTGCAGTTCCGGATAGTTACGCTGAGTGTGTGGCGAAAGGGTAATGGTTTTTGCCAGCCAGCGAGAAAACATACCGGAAACAAACGCCGCGATCCCAATAATCGCCAGGCTACGCACCGTCGCGCCCATCATAAATTTCAGGCTGTTTCCTGGGTCAAATAACGAGAAGAAAAACAGCACGATAAAATAGGCGCTTGCCAGCCAGTGCCACACCAGCGCAAAAGCACGAATAAACAGACTGAAAAAGGCCAGTGAGTGTTCCGCGAAGTTGAGCAAATGCTGGGTAATCTCTTTTTTATTACGGAATATCAGATACAACGCCCACACCGTCATACACAGCATGATGATGACGTTCGCAAGTGCCCCGATTTGCACATTCACCTGGTTTGAGATAATCGGTACAGCCACAATCAGGCCATAACCAATCAGGCCGCTTAGCCAGCTAAGGCGGCGGCACCAGTAGCGGGCACTCTCATCCTGAATAGAGAATGGACGCAGTTCAGCAACGTTCGGGCAGAAAATCAGGCGTAAAACAGCTTTGAAAAATTCAATCAGGGCGAAAGCATTGAGAAACAGACTCTGTTGAAAAGCAATGGTGCGGCTGCCCGCATTCAGGTTGTCGCTTAAAACCTGACCGACAAATAATGTCAGTGCCAGTAACAGCAGGTCGATAATAAACGCACCGATAATCATCGCCGGAAGCTGCAACCAGTTACTGCGCTCACGATTTTTCTGCCGCGCCCACAGACCCATTTTGCGATATAACGGCAGTGCGCACAGGCGAACCAGCCAGTAAAAACTAAACACTAAAACGGCCAGCATGGAAAAATGGGTAAGGGCGTTGCTGAAGGTTTGCGGATTAAACGGTTTATGTGGGGAGCCAGTAATATTGCGATAAAGTTGCCCGAAGCGTGCGGAGAGAGCTTCACCATAATGGCGACTGACTTCGGTCACCTTTTGTAGCACGGTTTGCTCTTCAACCAGCGTTGGCGGCACGATCTTCGGTACGGGTTCCGCGGGGGGCGTGGCGGCGACGGTGCGTAACTGATCGACCAGCTCTTTGCGCGAGGTGTCATTATCCAGCACATCCGCCAGTGCACCATAGGCCGCTTTTTTTTGTTCAATATCCGGTTCCGGAGCCGGTTCAGTCGTTGGGGCCGTTGTCGTTGTGGTTGTAACGCCGGGTATGGATACCGCGTGGGCAGGTGCGCCCAGCAGGCAGAAGAGGATGAACAGGATCCACCGCATGACTCCTCCAGTGAGAAAATAGAGCAAAAAGATAAGTATAGATGCTGGGGGAGGGGGAATTTTAAATGAGAGGAATCTGGTGTTCCTCCCTTTCGGGTGAAAGGGAGGAAGGGATATTAAGCAGGTTGCTGATAACGTGCGGGCTTTTTTGCCGAATGCGGCGTGAACGCTCCTACAAATTTATGCAATTTCAATAAGTTGCTATATATTCTGTAGGACTGATAAGCGTAGCACATCAGGCCATGTGTCTTATTAAGAGACGTGCTGTAAAAATTCCTGCAAACGCTGGCTTGGCGGATTCTTGATCAACACCTGTGGATTGCCATCTTCCGCAATCCGGCCTTTGTCGATAAAGATAAGACGTGAAGCCACTTTTTCGGCAAAACCGATTTCGTGGGTTACGATCACCATCGTCATACCTTCCTCTGCCAGATCCTGCATGACCTTCAGCACTTCATGGCGCAGTTCCGGATCAAGAGCCGATGTCGGTTCATCGAACAACATCATTTTCGGCTTCACCGCCAGCGCACGGGCAATCGCCACACGCTGTTGCTGACCACCAGAAAGCTCGGAAGGGTAGTGATGCGCGCGTTCCGCGAGGCCAACTTTTGCCAGCAGTTCACGCGCCAGTTTTTCTGCGTCTTCTTTGTTTGCACCACGCACGCGCAGCGGGCCAAACATTACGTTTTCAAGCGCAGTCAGGTGCGGGAAGAGGTAAAACTGCTGGAACACCATGCCTGCTTCCTGGCGAATCAGACGCTCGTCAACTTTCGGATCGTTAACCTTCAGGCCATCGACAATCAGATCGCCGGAGGTGATTTCTTCCAGTTTGTTGATGCAGCGCAGCAGGGTCGATTTACCCGAACCGGATGGTCCGATAATCACCACCACTTCGCCCTGGCTAATGTTCAAATCGATATTGTGCAGCACCTGGGTTGGCCCAAAGTGCTTGGAGACGTTTTTAAATTCAATCACAGGATTTTCATCCTTCTTTCCAGACGACGCAGAACAAAGCTCAGCACCAGGGTAATAATCAGATAGAACACCGCTACGGCGCTCCAGATCTCAAGGGCGCGGAAGTTACCGGCAATAATTTCTTGTCCCTGACGGGTCAGTTCCGCCACGCCGATAACAATAAACAGCGAGGTGTCTTTAATGCTGATGATCCACTGGTTGCCCAGTGGCGGCAGCATACGGCGCAGTGCCAGCGGTAAAATGACGTAGCGAATGGTTTCCCAACGTGAAAGACCGAGCGCCAGCCCGGCTTCACGAAAACCTTTGTGGATTGACAATACCGCTCCACGGGTAATTTCCGCGATGTACGCGCCGGAGTTGATCATGATGGTGACCACCGCCGCAGTAAACGGATCGATACGTAAGTCGTTAAACGCCATCGGCAGGGCGAAGTAGATAAACATTACCTGGACGACGATAGGTGTCCCGCGGATCACTTCAATAAAGACCAGCGCGACGTGGTTGGCTATCCAACCACCGAAGGTGCGTGCAAAACCAGCCGCCAGGCCGATCACCAGGCCGCCAGCCAGACCGAGGACAGAAATCCACAGAGTCATTTTAGCGCCTTCGATCAGAAGCGGAATGGCCGGCCAGATGGCACTCCAGTCAAACTGCATATGTTGTTCCTGTTACCGTGGTGTAAATACCCTGAGCCAGAAGACTGGCTGGGCGAAACGCAGGCCCGGTATGCAAAAGGCCACCGGGCCATAAATTAAAGGCAATAATTATTTCGGCTCAGTACCGAACCATTTTTTGTAGATTTCGTTGTAAGTTCCGTTCTCGCGCAGGGTTTTCAACGCGCCGTTGACCTTGTCACGCAGTTCGTCGCTACCTTTCGGGAACGCAATACCGTATTGCTGAGCTTCCAGGGAGTCACCTACCGCTTTGAACTGGCCGTTACCGGCGGTTTTGATGAAGTACAGAATGTTTGGTGTATCGTGCAAAACAGCGTCTGCGCGGTTGGTGCCCAGTTCCATATAGGCGTTATCAATATTCGGGAACTGACGTAGATCTTTGGTTTTGATGTTAGTTTTTGCGTAATCAACGGAACCCGTGCCGCTCTTCACTGCAACGACTTTACCGTCGAGATCTTTCACGCTTTTCACATCGTTATTGTTGGCTTTTACCATCACCAACAGGCCGCTTTTGTAGTAGCCGTCAGAGAAATCGATCGCTTTTTTACGCTCGTCGGTAATAGTGATGCCCGCCAGTGCCAGATCGATGTTTTTGGTTTGTAATGCCGGAATAATGCCGCTGAAATCCATCGGTTTCAGTTCGTAATCCAACTTCAGTTCTTTAGCAATTGCCGCCCACAGATCGACATCAAAGCCCACGTATTTGTCGCCCTGTTTAAATTCAAACGGAACGAAAGCGGTATCTGTCGCGACAACTAATTTTTTATCCGCGGCATGAGAAGAAACCGCAAAAGCCAGGGGCAGTGCAGCCAGTGAAACTTTTAATACAGACTTCATAGCATTTCCTTTTTTCTATCCACGGGACGATCCCCTGCGTGACATTCATATATATGAAAAAATCGTGCCAGTTTTGCAACCCGTTGATTTTTCGAGATGCGACAAAATCTTACTGCACGATCTATGGGGCAACGCCCCCAGATTGCACCATTCTGGGGCACCAAAGTGGTGCGCTAAAATTGTGCAGTCAGCACAATGATCATTTAGCGTAAATCCTGATGAAAAAACAATCCTTATGTAACGATTGTGTGATGTTGTGGATACAAAAAATTTACTTATTCAGCCGGGGACGGTAGATGAATGCACTAAAAAAGTGCATTAAGAAGGGCAGCAAAGCAAAACGGCCTCCTGTCAGGAAGCCGTTTCATTGCGTACTAAAGTTTTGAACCATCAGCGATGGATTTATTCGATGTTAGATTCGATAAACCACAGGAATTTATCCAGGTCGCGGGAAGCGGCGGTCAGAATATCCGCAGTGTCATCATCTTTTGCTTCCCCGATTGCTTTACGTACGTCATTGGCGACAATCGCGTAACGGTCTGCCAGTTCTTTCAGGTGATCCTGAACGTTGTGGATGTCCAGCGGGTAGCTTTTCAGCGGTGTTTTGCTATTGATAACTTGAGTGGTGCCAAGGGCAACGCCGCCCAGTTGTACCGCACGTTCCGCCATGGTATCCAGGTGATCAATCAGGGCTGTACGGAAGCCATCCAGCATTTCATGTACGGCAATGAAGTTAGCGCCGCGCATATTCCAGTGCGCTTGTTTAGTAATCAAAGAAAGATCAATAAACTGGATAACCTGACGATTTAGCAACTCTACTGTTGCTTTCTTCTCGCTGTCAGAGACATCGTTGCGGGTATAAAGCAGATTGGTCGCTTTTGATTTAACTAATTTAGCGGTACTCATAATTTCATATCCTCTTGATGTTATGTCCCAGCAATTAACGGGATTAAGTATAGCACCGGCTATGTATTTCGCTATTGTGGCTGTTCCTATCGCACTAATAGCGGTAATAAACGTGAAAAATAAAATCTGATATAAATTCAGTAAGTTATATGTAATGATAAGAACGATTCTTATTTATTTGTTCATCAGAAGCTTTCGGAATAAATATGCTTTTGTATAACCGGATATATAAGGCCGTAGCAGGTGAAAAAAAGCGGAATATTCTGCATGGTTATGCATAACCATGCAGAATTGTAAATTTAAGTAATATCTAATTCTTCTATTTTGTTCTCTTTGCGTGCTGTCAGCGTGGAGCCCATTGAAGCGGCAATGATAGCGCCGAGTGCCAGAAGCTGTATCGGCGTCAGCATCTCACCGAGGAAAATCATCCCGGAAATGGCGGCCAGCGCCGGTTCCATGCTCATCAGAGTGCCAAATGTTCGCGTCGGCAAACGGGTGAGGGCAATCATCTCCAGCGAGTAGGGCAGAGCGGTCGAGAGGATTGCGACAGCCAAACCCAATGGAACCACTGCCCAGTGCCAGAGAGCCTCTCCGGCCTGTAACGCGCCAATTGGCACGAAAATTAACGCCGCAATCAGCGAGCCAACTGCCACCGTTGCAGGGCCGTGTTCAGCACCCGCACGTTGCCCACTTAATATGTAGATAGCCCAACAAGCACCGGCACCGAGAGCCAGCGCACAGCCGGTTAAATCGACATGGGAAACATCTTGCCCCAGCGGCAGCAGGAACCACAGACCGAGCACTGCCAGCAAAACCCAAACGAAATCTACCGGACGACGCGAGGAGAACAGCGCCACCGCCAGTGGTCCGGTGAACTCCAGCGCAACCGCAATTCCTAGTGGTACGGTCTGAATAGAAAGATAAAAAAGATAGTTCATTCCACCCAGCGATACACCGTAAAACAACAGTGGCAACCGTTGTTCTTTGGCAAAACGCAGCCGCCACGGCTTAAAGAAAGCGATAAGAATCAGTGTCCCCAGAGCAAGACGCAGTGCAGTAACCCCGGGCGCGCCAACCAGTGGAAAAAGAGATTTTGCTAATGAGGCTCCACCCTGAATAGATGCCATGGCAACGAGCAATATTAATATCGGTAACCACACCGGCATTTTACGTAATGACCCTGGCATCATTTCTCCCATAAGTTTGTATAGTAAGGTAAAGCGTGGAGTGTACTGGATATACCGCAGGCTGGTTGAGCATTTGTTGAAAAATTTTTCCCCGTTTTGACTAAAATGCGCCAGGATTGATTGACTCATTAGTCTGATGATTAGGAATAATCTGGATGAGTGAGAGTGAAAATATGCGTAATACTTACGCAATTCACTGAAAAAATGATTTAAATTTAGATGGATAGCGGCATGTGGAAACGTTCTGTTACATGAAATGGCCCGTTAGACATCACAAATCGCGAAGAGTTTCCCATTAATTTTTGATATATTTAAAGCTTAGGACTTATTTGAATCACATTTGAGGTGGTTATGAAAAAAATTGCATGTCTTTCAGCACTGGCCGCAGTTCTGGCTTTCACCGCAGGTACTTCCGTAGCTGCTACTTCTACCGTTACTGGTGGTTATGCTCAGAGCGACGCTCAGGGCAAAATGAACAAAATGGGCGGTTTCAACCTGAAATACCGCTATGAAGAAGACAACAGCCCGCTGGGTGTGATCGGTTCTTTCACTTACACTGAAAAAAGTCGTACTAACAGTGCAGGCGATTACAACAAAACCCAGTACTACGGCATCACCGCAGGTCCGGCATACCGTATCAATGACTGGGCGAGCATCTATGGTGTAGTCGGTGTTGGTTACGGTAAATTCCAGGATACTAACTACCCGACCTTCAAACACGACACCAGCGACTACGGCTTCTCCTACGGTGCGGGTCTGCAGTTCAACCCAATCGAAAACGTTGCTCTGGACTTCTCTTACGAGCAGAGCCGTATTCGTAACGTTGACGTAGGCACCTGGATTGCCGGTGTTGGTTACCGCTTCTAATCACTTCGGTGATATAAAAAATCCGCCTCTCGGGGCGGATTTTTTTTGTCTCAAGATTTGGGATCGAATATATCGGTTCCGAGATGGTTGTAATCCACCTTCTGTAACTGGAAGTTTGTGATGTATATCGGCCCGGCTTTCTTTTCAGAAATAAACGGGTATTTGATGTTAATTTCCTTCGCTTTTATCCCCGTCCACTGTGAGAAAAAGCCTAAGAAGTCATTGGCTGAACGGCGTGCTTTAATTACCCGATGCGCTTTATCGTCGCTTGAAATGACCATAAAAGGCACCTGGAAATTTTGCTGATATTTATCGTCGTGAGCCAGATACTGGACTTCTTTACCGCGTTCCTTAAAGGCCAGACCGTGGTCAGAAAAGTAAACCATAGAGAAACTGTTACCGCTGTTGCGTAACTGGTCATAAAGTTTGCGCAGTAAGTCGTCCGTTTGCGTCATGGTGTAGAGATAGCATGACGTTTCTTTCGATTGTACGAAGGTTTCGTATTTGCCTTGTGTCCGGTCGCAGGCCTGCGGATGTGAGCCCATCAGATGTAAAACAATCAGTTGCGGTTGCGAGTGTTCTTCCGCCAACACCTGAGCGGTCATTTGCAGCAACGCTTCGTCTTTGGTGTTCTTATCGGCTTCAAAATTCCCTTCTTTCAGGAAGTACACTTCATCCGCACGTTTGGCGATGCTGGCGATGGCGGTATCGTATTCACCAATTTGTCCCTGATTGGAAAACCACCATGTCTGAAAACCCGCGCGGTTGGCAAGGGTGACAAAGTTATCCTGAAACTGTGGCTTGCCATCGACCACGCGGTTAAGCGTTAAGCCGAGCGATTTTTGCGTGGAACCACTGGCGGCAATGTAATCGGCAAAAATCAGGCCGTTAACGCTGCTGGCAAACGGGGTGTTGTTCCAGTGGCCGCCAAAGGCACCAAGCGCGTCGCGCCGCGCACTTTCACCGATCACCACCACATAAGTGTGGTATTTCGGCTTAACTGCCGTAATCGTCCAGGTGTCTTTCATCCCGGAAAGTTTCGCCATCCGTTCTTGCTCTTCAATTACCTCGTTATTGTTAACGATGACATCCTTAGCAAAACGAAATACCGGATAGCCAGTATCTTTCAGTTTAAATACGCCGCCCCAGGCCAGGTTTTGAACCGGAGCGACAAAAAATGTCGCCACACTGAATACCAGGCACAGGCTGTCGAATTTATTCCAGCGCGCTTTTTCACTCTCTTTTTTTCGCCGGACAGCAATCACGCCGAGCGCAAAAATAAATAAGCCGACCAGATAGCTGTACCACGGAAAAATCGTCAGGATTTCAGTCGACTCTTCCATATTTGTGGAGTGCAATGCCAGCAATGTATTGAAGTTAGGCGCGCCGTAGGCCTGAGCAAAGGGGAAATAACAAGCTGCCACTAACGAACTGACGCCGATCAGGACTTTTTGCACGCGAGGCAATGTCCGCCATAGCAAAAGCAAAATAGCCGTAAACGCGGCGGTGTAGAGCAAACTGAAGGGATAGCCTAAGCCGAGATTAATTAATAGCGACTGTAAAAAGTAGAACGCAGTCCACGGGCTAAATACCCGGCTACGGGTAACAAGCGATTCTTTGAGGGTTAAATTCATATGCCACTATCGTAACAAACGCCATGTGCTCACCCTGGCGTCAAGGGTCAATACCTGCAAGAGTGCGAGAAGAGAGTGGAGTGGTCCGCATCCGCGAGCCGCAATATACGCAGGGCTGCAAGAAGATAGAGCGAGCCGCCGCTCAGGTCAACTACTGACGAAAAAATCTTTTGCGAAGAGGATAGCAAATCCGACAAAAAGTGGGGTTTTTCAAGCCAAACAATGTTTCTGCTAAAAGCTGGAGTGAAGCGGCGTACCGCGACGCCGCTATTTATTGGAGGGTTTATCTTGCTGCGGTTTGTTGTTGACCATATCGCACAACATCGAGAGCAGCATTAACCGCACTTTAAAGGGGGAGTAACTAAACACGCGTATACACCTCTTGAACTCATTCATAAGACCTCCTGACTTGCTAATCCCGTCGATCCATGAGGGATGATTGCATTACATACAGATATAGCACAGGCTATATTATATAGCTATTGCTAAAACGTTAAATTTTTGTGCCTTCACAACTCTGGTTTACAATGTGCGCACGAAATGAGAGCGCTATATATGTGTCACCATAATGAGGAAGCACAATGAGTCGTCGCGCAGGTACGCCAACAGTAAAAAAAGTGACGCAGTTAGTGAACGTGGAAGAGCACGTTGAAGGGTTTCGCCAGGTCAGAGAGGCACATCGTCGCGAGCTTATCGACGATTACGTTGAGCTGATTTCTGATTTGATTAGAGAAGTGGGAGAAGCACGTCAGGTTGATATGGCCGCCCGTCTGGGCGTCTCTCAACCGACGGTGGCTAAAATGCTCAAGCGGCTGGCAACAATGGGGCTAATTGAAATGATCCCCTGGCGAGGCGTGTTTTTGACTGCGGAAGGGGAAAAGCTGGCGCAGGAAAGCCGTGAGCGGCATCAGATTGTCGAAAATTTCTTGCTGGTGTTGGGCGTCAGCCCGGAAATCGCCCGTCGTGACGCGGAAGGTATGGAACACCATGTCAGTGAAGAGACGCTGGACGCCTTTCGTTTGTTTACCCAGAAACACGGTGCCAAATGAGCCTGCCTTTTTTACGCACGCTACAAGGCGATCGTTTTTTTCAGTTATTAATTCTTGTTGGCATCGGATTAAGTTTTTTCGTTCCTTTCGCACCAAAGTCCTGGCCTGGCGCTATCGACTGGCACACCATCATCACCTTAAGTGGCCTGATGCTGCTGACCAAAGGTGTGGAGTTAAGCGGTTATTTTGATGTGCTGGGGCGTAAAATGGTGCGCCGTTTTGCCACTGAACGTCGACTGGCAATGTTTATGGTGCTGGCGGCGGCGCTACTTTCTACGTTTCTGACCAACGATGTTGCGCTGTTCATTGTTGTTCCGCTGACCATTACGCTAAAGAGACTGTGTGAGATCCCGGTTAATCGGTTGATTATATTCGAGGCGCTGGCGGTGAATGCCGGATCGCTGCTGACGCCGATAGGCAACCCGCAAAATATTCTTATCTGGGGACGCTCTGGCCTTTCGTTCGCCGGTTTTATTGCACAAATGGCACCGCTGGCTGGCGTGATGATGCTGACACTATTGCTGCTGTGCTGGTGTTGTTTCCCTGGAAGGGCGTTGCAGTATCATACTGGTACGCAAACGCCGGAGTGGAAGCCGCGACTGGTGTGGAGTTGTCTGGGACTGTATATCGTTTTTCTTACGGCGCTTGAGTTGAAACAAGAGCTATGGGGGCTGGTGATTGTAGCAGCGGGATTTGCGCTGCTGGCACGTCGCGTGGTGTTGAGTGTGGACTGGACGCTGCTGCTGGTGTTTATGGCGATGTTTATCGACGTCCATTTGCTGACCCAACTTCCAGCTTTACAGGGCGTGTTGAGTCACGTGAGTTATTTATCCGAACCCGGATTATGGCTAACGGCAATTGGTTTATCGCAGGTGATCAGTAATGTGCCGGGCACAATTTTGCTGCTGAACTATGTGCCGCCGTCGTTGTTACTGGCCTGGGCGGTAAATGTCGGGGGTTTTGGTTTGTTACCGGGATCGCTGGCAAATTTGATTGCACTGCGTATGGCGAACGATCGTCGTATCTGGTGGCGTTTCCATCTCTATTCGATACCAATGCTGTTGTGGGCGGCGCTGGTAGGATACGTTTTGTTAGTTATGCTCCCGGTTGGATAAGCGCTGGAAAATAAAAAAGGCGGATTATCAGTCCGCCTTTTGCTTAAGTTTTGAAGATTAATTCAGACGAACTGGCATCCCGGAACGGTTTTGAATAGCCTGGTCCAGAACCGCCTGATCAACATCTGGCTGACCGGTCACGGTCTGTACGCTCTTCGTCAGGGTAATTGGTACAATTTCCTGACCTTCAAACTGAGCTTCGGTCGTAGACAGCGGGTTATGGACTTCAATATAACGGCTGCCGTCTGGCTCGGTGGTCGCTTTCACTGGTTCATCAATAAACTGTACGCGCGTACCAACAGGCACTTTCTCGAACAGGAATTTGATATCTTCGTTACGCAGACGCACACAACCGTGGCTTACACGCAGGCCGATACCAAAGTTGGCGTTGGTGCCGTGGATAGCGTACAGGCGACCGATGTACAGAGCGTACAGCCCCATTGGGTTATCCGGACCAGCCGGAACAACAGCCGGAAGCGGTTCGCCTGCTGCACGGTATTCCGCATGCATTTTGGCGGTCGGTGTCCAGGTCGGGCCGGCTTTCTTACGTTCTACTTTGGTGGTCCAGTTGATAGGCGTGTCTTTACCTAACTGACCAATCCCGATCGGCAGCACGATAACGGTGTTAGTCCCTTTCGGATAGTAATACAGACGCATCTCTGCGCTGTTAATTACAATACCTTCATGAACCGTGTCTGGCAGGATCAGTTGCTGCGGAATGTTCAAGACGGTGCCGCCTTTCGGCAGGAAGGTATCCACACCAGGGTTCGCTTCCATCATATTGGAAAGCCCCATCTGATACTCGGCCGCAAAATACTCCAGCGGCTGGGTATTGCCTTCTGGAATGGTGATCACCTGATTCTGACCAACCAGGCGACTCCCGTCGGTTGGCAGAGGATAAGTTACCGCTGACGCGGTACTGCAAAAGCCGACAACAGCGAAGGCCGCTGCGAATAACGTTTTCAATTTCATATTCATGTTAAGCGAGATTTCGTGCCTGGCAGGCCATTAGGTTGAGAATATTAGAGTATTGGAAGCGCATTATATGTTCATTCCTGCTAACAGTGAAATCAGATGTGTACGAAATCACATTTTTTGCCTTTGGGAAGAGTGTAGACCTTAAGCGGCGAGCGGGATCTTCTTTCAGACTTATGGCATAATACGCGGTTTGTCATATCTCTTTTCAGGATACGCCTGTGTTAGTTTCCAGTAACGTCACCATGCAGTTCGGCAGTAAGCCGTTGTTTGAAAACATTTCCGTCAAATTTGGCGGCGGCAACCGTTACGGCCTGATTGGCGCGAACGGTAGTGGTAAATCCACCTTTATGAAGATCCTCGGCGGCGACTTAGAGCCGACGCTGGGCAACGTTTCCCTCGATCCCAACGAGCGCATTGGTAAACTGCGCCAGGATCAATTTGCCTTTGAAGAGTTCACCGTGCTGGATACGGTGATCATGGGGCATAAAGAGTTGTGGGAAGTGAAACAGGAGCGCGACCGCATCTATGCTTTGCCGGAAATGAGCGAAGAAGATGGCTACAAAGTTGCCGATCTGGAAGTGAAATACGGCGAAATGGACGGTTACTCTGCGGAAGCACGCGCCGGTGAGCTGCTGCTTGGCGTGGGTATTCCAGTGGAGCAACACTACGGCCCAATGAGCGAAGTGGCTCCAGGCTGGAAACTGCGTGTGTTGCTGGCGCAGGCGCTGTTTGCCGATCCTGATATTCTCCTGCTCGACGAACCAACCAACAACCTGGACATCGATACCATTCGTTGGCTGGAGCAGGTGCTGAACGAGCGTGACAGCACCATGATCATCATTTCGCACGACCGTCACTTCCTCAATATGGTCTGTACGCACATGGCGGATTTGGATTACGGTGAGCTGCGCGTTTATCCGGGTAACTACGATGAGTACATGACGGCGGCGACCCAGGCACGCGAACGCCTGCTGGCTGATAACGCCAAGAAGAAAGCGCAGATTGCCGAGTTGCAGTCCTTTGTAAGCCGCTTTAGCGCCAACGCGTCGAAATCTCGTCAGGCGACTTCACGTGCGCGTCAGATTGATAAAATCAAACTGGAAGAGGTGAAAGCCTCCAGCCGTCAGAACCCGTTCATTCGTTTTGAGCAGGATAAGAAGCTGTTCCGTAATGCGCTGGAAGTAGAAGGCCTGACTAAAGGGTTTGATAACGGTCCGCTGTTTAAAAATATCAACCTGCTGCTGGAAGTGGGTGAAAAGCTGGCAGTACTCGGCACCAATGGCGTCGGTAAATCGACCCTGCTGAAAACGCTGGTAGGGGATCTGGAACCGGACAATGGTACTGTAAAATGGTCAGAAAATGCGCGTATTGGTTACTACGCACAGGATCATGAATATGAGTTCGATAATGATCTGACCGTGTTTGAATGGATGAGCCAGTGGAAACAGGAAGGCGATGACGAGCAGGCGGTACGCAGCATTCTCGGTCGTTTGTTGTTCAGCCAGGACGACATCAAAAAGCCTGCTAAAGTACTTTCCGGTGGTGAAAAAGGCCGTATGTTGTTTGGTAAGTTAATGATGCAGAAACCGAATATTCTGATCATGGACGAACCGACCAACCACCTGGATATGGAATCCATCGAGTCGCTGAACATGGCACTGGAACTGTATCAGGGCACGCTGATCTTTGTTTCTCACGACCGTGAGTTCGTAAGCTCCCTGGCGACCCGTATTCTGGAAATCACTCCGGAACGCGTGATCGACTTTAGCGGCAACTACGAAGATTATCTGCGTAGCAGAGGGATCGAGTAAGTTATTGCCCGTCACCCCGATACAGTCGGGGTGACGGCGGCTGAGGACAAACGCAAGATTGCCTGATGCGCTACGCTTATCAGGCCTACGCAGTCCCTGCAATATATTGAATCTGCAAGATTTTGTAGGTCGCATCCGGCATTAACAAAGCGCACGTTGTCAGCTCTCTGAGTAACATCGAACCGACTTCCTTAACCTCACTTCCACTAATCTATCAACTTTCACACGTCCATGCCCAGCGCGCGTTTACCGTGAACGTTCAGATCCTCCAGCGTAAAGCGGCCTTCCCAGTTTGCTTCATAATCTTCACGTGGGAAGTCACCCGGCGAGACGCCTTTTTCCAGTGCCTTTCTGACCTTGTGCGCATAAGCCCGGTTTTTCTCGCACATCGGCGCGGCGGGAATATACATCACGTTCCCCCAGCCTTGTTGATTGTCTACCGGCGCGACGGAGTGAATCACATCGCAGTGCCACCAGACGGAATCCCCCGCTGTTATTGCCGGAATTGACGTGAGTGCTTTTATCAACAATGGGTGCCATTTCTCTGAAATTGGCAGAACCTTACCAGGCGCGACACCGCACAGCTCGTCGTCCGGTACGTCATCCAGTAACGGACGCAGTAAAACGTATGCCATCGCTTCCGGGATTGGCACCACATGTAATAATCCCTGGCCAGGCAACATATCGGAGAGCGCCGTCCAGCCCTGAAACGTGCGGAACACCGAACATTTGGTGGTGTTATCTACGGTGTATTCTTCTACATCGGTACGATGCGCAGCATCCCACGGATCATAATCATCAAAATTACCGTTGAAAACATTGGCAAAAACGCGCTGATAAGCGGGTAATAGCCAGCGTTCCAGAGCACCAGAATCGGTGTGTGCGCCCAGACCTTTGGACGTCGTGCCTGGTGGGCGACGGCGAATTCTGTCCGGATAAATCACGCTGACATCGGGATCAAACCATTGTTTGCCGTTGCTTTCAGATTTCCACAGGCGGTTAAGGAAAGATTGAACCGCAGACATATTGTCGCTCTGTCGCGCTTGCATCTGCGCCTGTGACCAGTAAATGGGATAGATTTCGGGGCGAGAAGCCTCCAGCGAACCGAAAAAACTGTCGCCAGGACCTCTATATACATCATCAAAGTGATTGGCATCAAGGTAGTCGAGCATTGCGCGATCCCACGCCAGCGCCTGCTCACGAGGGAAATGGCCTTTTATTACCGCACAACCGCGGCGCTTAATTTCATTGCGAGTGACATTGTTTACTGTACCGGCTGCAATATCCCTATAAGAGATCTCCGGCCAAACCGGCAATCCTTGTGCTTTCAGGGCATCTATTTCTGCTACACGCGCTTCGATTTTTGCTGAGAGTTTATCGAAGACATGTTGCACATCACCGATCTGCTGTCGCAGCTCCGCTTTCATCTTACGGATAGCCGCTTTCGTATCTGTTGGCAGTGTCTCACAGGTAAAAGTCATATCAACCTCACATCTTTCATTCGAAAGTAAAAATGATTACGATTGATACTTTAAGTTAAAAATAAGTTAACGCAAGATAAAAATCTTGAGTCACTGCACAAAGCGAGAAAAAAGAGAGAGGCCGGAGGGGGCGCTCCGGCCAGGGGAAGATTACTTATTGAAAGGATCTGTGTTATCCAGCACCGCCTGAATCACATTCAGCGCGCCGTCATGATTATTATCATCGGTAGTGTAACGGGCGATGTGTTTAATGTTTTCCGCTGCATTGCCCATCGCAAAAGAATAACGCGCCATTTTCAGCATCTCTGCGTCGTTACCGCTGTCGCCAATTGCCACCACATTTTGCGGCGACAGATCCCAGCGTTTCAGTAACCGTGAAATGCCGTTCGCTTTATGCAGGCCGGGAATAATCAGGTCGATAAACCCAAAGCCACTGGTAACGGGTTTCATTATGCCGTCGAGCGCAACGTGCAGTTTGTCAACTACCAGCGGGATCTGCTCATCCGGCAGGTTAAGTGAAAACTTGAACAGAACATCATCAATGTCCTGATAATCTTTTACCGGTTTCAGGCGATGGTAGTGTTTTGCCATCAATGCAACGAATGATTCAGGGGCATTTTCACTGATGTATGCACTTTGCAGACCGCAGGCAACAAAATTGAGCTGTTTATCTTTCAGTAGTTCACCAATGACAATTCGAGATTCATGCGGGGTCAGTTCGCCGTGGAACAACTGCTTGCCATGTTCGTAGACCAGCGCGCCATTTTCCGCGACAAAAGAGATCTCATTCTTTAGCTCAGGAAAGAAGGAAATGAGCTGGTAATACTGGTTACCGCTGGCGACAACGAACTCGATGCCGCGCTTTTTCAGCTCCTGATATTGCGCCATAAAACGTGCCCGATTGTACGTTTTGGCATCGTTAAGAAAAGTACCGTCCATGTCTGTGACGATAACTTTTACGCTCATATGTGTGCTCCTGGCTCAAAAATGAAACCGTAACAGTGTAATAACAATGTGACGTGGAGCACAAATTATATTTCGAATGAAAGTAAGGGGGAATTGATTATGTGAATGATTTAGCCCGGTAACGACGGCTACCGGGCGGAGAGGACTACAGCATATGTTCGGTACGGGCGATGATATCGTCCTGAGCGTCAGGAGAGAGCGCGGTGAAGAAGGCGGAATAGCCTGCTACACGTACCACCAGATCGCGATACTGATCAGGATGTTTTTTTGCTTCCAGCAGTGTTTCGCGGGAAACGATGTTGTACTGAATATGCCAGCCTTTATGCACTTCGAAGAAGGTACGCAGCAGAACCATCAGCTTCTGCTTGTCGGACTCATTCTCCAGTGTCGCCGGATTCAGTTTCTGGTTGAGCAGTACACCACCAAGAATCGACGCCGTAGGCAGTTTACCTACCGAACCAATCACCGCCGTTGGGCCGAGGTGGTCGGTGCCGGAGGCCGGGCTTGCACCTTCCGCCAGAGGCGTATGTGCTTTACGCCCATCCGGTGTCGCCATCGTCTGTGCACCAAACGGTACGTTCGCGGAGATAGACGACGTACCTGCGTAATAGTTACCGCCAACCGGGCCACGACCGTAGCGCGGATTATGGTACTGCTTCAGTTCATCGATATAGGTCTGATAAGCGCGAGCCAGCAGTGTATCGACGGTATCATCGTCGTTGCCGTACTTCGGCGCGCCATTAATCAGACGCTGACGCAGTTGCTCGTGAGTCAGCCCTTCAAAGTCATCCGCCAGCGCGGCAGCAAGCTGTTGCTGACCAATCGCGCCTTGTTCAAACACCAGTTTTTTCACAGCGGCCAGGCTGTTACCCAGGTTGGCAATACCGACCTGTAAGCCAGAAACCCAGTCATATTTCGCGCCGCCTTGCTTAATACTTTTCGCTCGCTCAATGCAGTCATCTACCAGCGCCGAGCAGAGAATATCGTGTACGTTCTCTTCCAGCATGGTGTCGACGACATATTCGATTTCGATCGATTTGCGCGTGTAGTAACGGATTTGTGTATCCCACGCGTCCATGACTTCATCGAAGTTGTTGAAGTTACCCGCTGACAACGCTTTTTCTTGTGGCAGGAACACTTTGCCGCTGGTGGCATCACGACCACCTTCCAGCGCCGCCAGCATTACGCGGGCGAAGTTGATAAAGCTCATGCCGGTGCAGCGATAGCCCCATTTGCCGCCGACGGCAGTTTCGATACAGCCAATTGCCGCGTAATCGTAAGCGTCCTTCGGTTCAATACCGAGTTTAATAAATTCCGGGATCACGATTTCATCGTTGTTAAATGCCGGCATCCCGAAGCCACAGCGGATCACTTGCACGCAGGCATCGAGGAAATCGTTACTCATTCCCGCGTGGTAACGCACGCTGAGGTTAGGCTGAGTTGAACGCAGGCGACCACAGGATTCGAGGATTGCGTAGGAGAGCGGATTCACTGCATCCATCGGCTGACCATCAACCAGGTTTTGCCCACCGATGGTGACGTTCTGATACAGCGGGCTACCGGCAGAGGCTTTGGAGTGCGAACCGGAGCGGATTTTGTTCACTTCCAGCAACTTCAGCCAGCAGCTATGCAGCATCTCAATGGCGTGTTCACGATCCAGCGTCTGGTTGAGTTCAACGTCGCGACGATAGTACGGATAGAGATACTGATCCATACGACCAAACGATACCGAGTGACCGTTGGATTCGATCTGCAAAATCAACTGGATGAAATAGCATAATTGCAGCGCTTGCCAGAAAGTCTGCGGTGGCTGGTGGGCGATGAGATCGCAGTTTTCGGCCATTGCCAGCAGTTCATCGCGACGGCTTTCGCGGGTTTCGGTGGCTGCCATTTCACGCGCCAGGGCGGCGAAACGTTCAATGTGTTCACTGACTGCCACCAGCACGATATCAATGGCTTTCAGGAATTGCTCGCCGTGCAAATCTTCCAGTACCGTCAGGTTAATACGCGAGCGGCGCTCCGCCACTTTTTCGCGCAGACCATCAAGCCCTTTTTCCAGCAGCAGCGGGAAATTGACCGCCAGGTGCGCATCGCCGGAGGTCATATTGCCTTCCGCTTTAATGATGCCGGTTGCCAGCAGGCCTTTTTGCTCATCGGTAAACATGCCATAGCAGCGATCCTGTACGGTTTGACCGCGCCACCACGGGCAGACTTCATGTAGAACACGTTTGTTCTCTTCGCTCACCGCAAAACCAGCGCCGGGACGATCCGCCAGATCATCAATCTCTTTTTCGATCCACGACACGGTATATTCCGGGAAGATCGGCGCGGCGCGGACTTCGCTTGCCTGGTTGCCGATGATCAACTCATCGTGTTTGATCCAGATGGTGCGATTAGCCAGGTGATGCGCCAGCGCCAGCGCGCGACGAACCGGGATTGGCTTATCGAGATGTTGTTGATACATCTCGGTATAGTGCTGTGCGCGCTCGGTACAAACCGGTGGTTTCACAATATGTACCAGCGCATTTTTGTGCGCTTTAATGCGGTCGCTGAGCGTATCCAGTTTCAGTGTTGTCATGATTGTTATCCTCGTAAGGTCGCGGTTAACCCTTTCTGGCAGGCATACTGCTGGGCAAAGTCGAGCAGTTCTGGCGCATCAAGCGGTTTTTCCGGGGCGTCATAGGGCAGATTAAGTAAGTGATATTTGTTGATGCCCAGCGTGTGGTAGGGCAGGAAATGAATTTCACCAACCTGTAGTTCATCGGCGGCAAAATCGGTAATGGCTTTCACTGCGGTTTCATCGGCATTAAAGCCCTGAATCAGCGGTACGCGGATGATGATTTTTTTCCCTGCCGCCGCAAGTTTTTTCAGGTTATCCAACACTCTGGCGGCGTTACCGTCGGTCCATTGTTTAAACGGTGCGTCGGCAACGTGTTTTAAATCGGCAAGAAACAGATCGATATAAGGCAGGGAAGGCGCGATATATTTCCACGGCACATGCAGACAGGTTTCCACTGCGGTATGAATACCGGCTTCGTGGCTGGCTTGCAGTAACGCCGCCGCCATTTCCGGCTGCATAAACGGCTCCCCGCCAGAAAGCGTTAAACCGCCGCCGCTGCGATCGTAAAACGGTTTGTCGCGCAGGACGGTCGCCATGATCTCCTCAACGTTTTTTGTTTCACCGCATACGGTCAGTGCCTGAGTTGGGCAGCAGTCGGTCAGCGCGCTCAGATGCTCAGGCGTTAACTTTTCACGATGGATAAGTAAACCATTCAGCGCTCGCTCAATCACTTCCGGGGCCGCCTTAGCGCACAGCTCGCAGCCTTCCAGGCACAGACGTGCGTCATACAGCAGATCCTGCGTGCGGGCGCGGCTTTCCGGGTTCTGACACCAGCGGCAGCCCAATGAGCAGCCTTTAAGAAAAACTACGGTGCGGATACCGGGACCGTCGTGGGTCGAGTAGCGTTGAATATTGAAGATCATAGATGCCCCTCTGTTTCGTTCAAACATTAAATAGCTTTCGAATGAAAGTTAAATTGATGTGCATCAACTGTTCAGAGGGTTTTTTCGTGATAGTCTGATTTCATACAAAAGTACATTTGAGGATGGCTATGGAACTGTATCTGGATACTTCAGACGTTGCTGCAGTGAAGGCGCTGGCGCGTGTTTTCCCGCTGGCGGGTGTGACCACTAACCCAAGCATTATCGCTGCAGGCAAAAAGCCGCTGGAGGTTGTGCTTCCGGAACTTCACGAAGCGATGGGGGGGCAGGGGCGTTTGTTTGCCCAGGTAATGGCTACCACCGCTGAAGGCATGTTGAACGATGCACGCAAACTGCGTTCTATTATTGCGGATATCGTGGTTAAAGTACCGGTGACCGCCGAGGGGCTGGCAGCCATCAAGATGTTAAAGACGGAAGGGATCCCAACGTTGGGCACGGCGGTGTATGGTGCGGCGCAAGGTCTGCTGTCAGCGCTGGCGGGTGCGGAATATGTTGCGCCTTACGTGAACCGTATTGATGCCCAGGGCGGAAGTGGTATTCAGACTGTGACCGATTTGCATCAGTTGCTGAAAATGCATGCACCACAGGCGAAAGTGCTGGCGGCGAGTTTCAAAACCCCGCGTCAGGCGCTGGACTGCTTACTGGCAGGATGTGAGTCAATCACGCTGCCGCTGGATGTTGCGCAGCAGATGATTAGCTATCCGGCGGTCGATGCCGCCGTGGCGAAGTTTGAGCAGGACTGGCAGGGGGCGTTTGGCCGGACGTCGATTTAACAGGACGTTCACCATCCTCAAAAATTGATTATGACGTGGCGGAGTGCACCGACGCCTGCCGCGTCTTATCAGGACTACAGGCGACAATTACTGTCCGCACACCTCACATCCAGGATTGCGCATCAGCTTCATTTCGCGAAACTGACAGGTCATCGCATCGTACATCACGATTTTCCCATTGGCAGGTTTGCCATAACCTGCCAGCAGTTTGATCGCTTCCATTGCCTGCAACGAACCAATTACGCCGATCAACGGAGCCATTACGCCTGCTTCCACGCAGGTTAACGCGTTTTCGCCAAACAGACGACTCAGGCAACGGTAGCACGGTTCACCATCCTGCCAGGTAAAGACGGTGATTTGACCTTCCATACGAATCGCCGCGCCAGAAACCAGCGGCACCTTTGCGGCAAAACAGCCCGCGTTAAGTTGATTACGCACCGTGACATTATCTGTACAGTCGAGCACCAGATTGTGTTTTGCAATCAACGCAGCAAGTTCAGCGTCGTCAAGCAGCGTATTCACCGGTGTAATCGCGATGTGAGGATTGATTCGCGCCAGTGCCTCACGGGCGGATTCAACCTTCGGTTGCCCGACCGTGGCATCACTGTGTAGTGTCTGACGTTGCAGATTCGAGAGCGAAACGGTGTCAAAGTCGAGCAACGTCAGGTTGCCGATGCCCGCACTTGCCAGATATTGCGATGCTGCACACCCCAGCCCGCCCAGGCCAACGACCAACACGCGAGAATCTTTCAGCGCTTCCTGACCGTCAAAATCAAAACCACGCAGGATGATTTGCCGGTTATAGCGCAGCATCTCCTGATCGCTGAGTTCCGCCATTACAAGCCCCCGAACAACGCGTTAAATGGCTCGACTTCTACCCATTCGCCCGCTTCTACATTTCCGCGATCGCGTTCCAGCACGATAAAACAGTTACCGAGACTAAAAGAACTAAAAATATGCGAACCCTGATGTCCGGTGGTCGACACTTCCAGTTCGCCGTTGGCGTTGCGTTGTAGCACGCCACGCTGGAAATCAAGACGTCCGGGGGATTTCTTCAGTCGAGATACTGTGCGTACGCGCTGACGCGCTGGCAGGCCGCTGGCGGTGTTGCCGCTTAATTTTGCCAGTAACGGTTGTACCAGTTGATAGAAAGTCAGCGTCGCAGAAACCGGGTTGCCCGGCAGGCCACAGAACCAGCTATTAGAGAGTTTGCCGAACGCAAACGGTTTGCCTGGTTTAATCGCCAGTTTCCAGAATGCGATTTCGCCCAGCTCTTCGAGAATGTTTTTGGTGTAATCCGCTTCACCAACCGAAACGCCGCCGGAACTGATCACCACATCCGCCTGACTGTCAGCTTCAATAAATGCCGCACGTAATGCGTTCGGATCGTCACGGATAATCCCTAAGTTAATTACCTCGCAACCTAACTGTTCCAGCATCAGGTGCACGGCGAGACGGTTGGTATCGTAGATTTGACCATCACCCAGCGGCTGACCGGGTAACTGTAACTCATCACCCGTGGAAAATAGCGCCACACGCACTTTGCGAATCACCGGAACTTCGGCAATCCCCAACGAAGCAATCACGGGCAGTTCGGCAGTAGTCAGGCGAGTACCTCTCGGGAAAACAACTGCTCCCGCGGAGATATCCTCACCGCGTCGACGAATATTTTGCCCGCGACTTACTTCAGCGGTAAAACGTACGCCATTGTCCGTTTGTTCAGTCTGTTCCTGCATTACCACTGCTTCACAGCCTTCCGGCACCGGCGCGCCGGTCATAATACGAATACAGGTGCCAGCAGGCCACTCGCCATGATACGGCTGACCCGCAAACGACTTACCGGCGACGGGCAGTGGTTGACCGGAAGCAACATCGGCTAAACGAACCGCGTAGCCGTCCATTGCGGAGTTATCAAACCCAGGGACATCCAGCGGCGAAGTGACATCGCTTGCCAGAATGCGACCAAAACACTGTACCAGTGGCAGCGTTTCCTGGGTAGTCAGAGGGGTAACGCGAGAAAGCATCTCATTAAGCGCGGTGTCGAGCGGCATCAAACCGGTGGTAAATTCCATGAAAACACTCCTGCGGAGGCAAAATCGAATTTGCTTATTATGTCAGAAAAACGCCCCGGACTGTATGCCACCTCGGGCGTAGCGTGGGTTCCTGCCTTTACATGCCATATACATCTTTCTATATTCAAAAATTGAATGAGTAATTCATAAAAATTCTGATATTTATAGCAAAAGTGGCGAGCCACCCTTTAATGGACGAAAACTATGGGCAAAGCAGTCATTGCAATTCACGGTGGCGCAGGCGCAATTAGCCGCGCGCAGATGAGTCTGCAACAGGAATTACGCTACATTGAGGCGCTGTCTGCCATTGTTGAAACCGGGCAGAAAATGCTTGAAGCGGGCGAAAGTGCGCTGGATGTGGTAACAGAAGCTGTGCGCTTGCTGGAAGAGTGCCCACTATTTAACGCCGGTATTGGTGCTGTCTTCACCCGTGATGAAACTCATGAGCTGGATGCCTGTGTGATGGATGGTAACACCCTGAAAGCCGGTGCGGTCGCGGGCGTCAGTCATCTGCGCAATCCGATTCTTGCTGCCCGTCTGGTGATGGAGCAAAGCCCGCATGTGATGATGATTGGCGAAGGAGCGGAAAATTTTGCTTTTGCTCATGACATGGAACGCGTCTCGCCGGAGATTTTTTCCACGCCTTTGCGTTATGAACAACTGATGGCGGCGCGTGAGGAAGGGGAAATGATCCTCGACCATAGCGACGCACCGCTGGATGAAAAACAGAAAATGGGCACTGTGGGCGCTGTGGCGTTGGATCAATACGGCAACCTGGCGGCAGCCACGTCCACGGGGGGAATGACTAACAAATTACCCGGTCGGGTCGGTGACAGCCCGCTTGTCGGTGCCGGGTGCTACGCCAATAACGCCAGCGTGGCGGTTTCTTGTACCGGTACGGGCGAAGTCTTCATTCGTACGCTGGCGGCATATGACATCGCTGCGTTAATGGATTACGGCGGTTTAAGTCTCGCGGAAGCCTGCGAGCGGGTAGTGATGGAAAAACTCCCTGCGCTTGATGGCAGTGGTGGTTTAATCGCTATCGATCATGAAGGTAACGTCGCGTTACCGTTTAACACCGAAGGAATGTATCGCGCCTGGGGCTATGCAGGCGATACGCCAACCACCGGTATCTACCGTGAAAAAGGGGACACCGTTGCCACACAGTGATGAGCTTGATGCCGGTGATGTGCTGGCGGTTGAGAACCTCAATATTGCCTTTATACAAGACCTGCAGAAAATGGCTGCGGTTCGCGGCCTCTCTTTTAGTCTGCAACGCGGCGAGACGCTGGCGATTGTTGGCGAATCCGGTTCCGGCAAGTCAGTTACAGCACTGGCGTTGATGCGTCTGCTGGAACAGGCGGGCGGTTTGGTACAGTGCGATAAAATGCTGTTGCGGCGGCGCAGCCATGAGGTGATTGAGCTTAGTACGCAGAGCTCCGGGCAAATGCAGCATATACGCGGCGCAGATATAGCGATGATTTTCCAGGAGCCGATGACGTCGCTAAACCCGGTATTTACTGTGGGTGAGCAGATTGCTGAGTCTATCCGTTTGCATCAAAACGCCAGTCGTGAAGAAGCGATGGTGGAGGCGAAGCGGATGCTGGATCAGGTTCGCATTCCGGAAGCACAAACCATTCTTTCACGTTATCCCCATCAACTCTCCGGAGGGATGCGCCAGCGGGTCATGATCGCAATGGCACTGTCATGTCGCCCGGCGGTGCTGATTGCCGATGAGCCGACCACCGCGCTGGATGTCACCATCCAGGCGCAGATCCTGCAATTAATCAAAGTATTGCAAAAAGAGATGTCGATGGGCGTCATCTTTATCACTCACGATATGGGCGTGGTGGCAGAGATTGCCGATCGGGTGCTGGTGATGTATCAGGGCGAGGCGGTTGAAACGGGCAGCGTCGAACAGATATTTCATGCGCCGCAGCACCCCTATACCCGTGCACTGCTGGCTGCTGTTCCGCAGCTCGGCGCGATGAAAGGGCAAGATTATCCCCGTCGTTTTCCGCTGATATCACTTGAACATCCGGCTAAACAGGAAAGTCCTGTCGAACAGAAAACGGTGGTGGATGGCGAACCTGTTTTACAGGTGCGTAATCTGGTTACCCGTTTCCCTTTGCGTAGCGGGTTGTTGAATCGCGTAACGCGAGAAGTGCACGCCGTTGAGAAAGTCAGTTTTGATCTCAGGCCTGGTGAAACGCTGTCGCTGGTGGGCGAATCTGGCAGCGGTAAATCCACTACCGGACGGGCGCTGTTGCGTCTGGTCGAATCGCAGAGCGGCGAAATTATCTTTAACGGTCAGCGAATCGATACTCTCTCGCCCGGTAAACTTCAGTCGTTGCGCCGCAATATCCAGTTTATTTTTCAGGATCCTTACGCCTCGCTGGATCCTCGCCAGACCATCGGTGATTCGATTATCGAACCGCTGCGCGTACACGGTTTATTGCAAGGTAAAGAAGCTGCTGCACGCGTTGCGTGGTTGCTGGAGCGCGTTGGCCTGTTACCTGAACACGCATGGCGTTACCCGCATGAGTTTTCTGGTGGTCAGCGTCAGCGCATCTGCATTGCCCGTGCGTTGGCGCTGAATCCGAAAGTGATTATTGCCGATGAAGCCGTGTCGGCGCTGGATGTTTCTATTCGCGGGCAAATTATCAACCTGTTGCTTGATCTTCAGCGTGATTTCGGTATCGCGTATCTATTTATCTCCCACGATATGGCAGTCGTGGAGCGGATCAGTCATCGCGTGGCGGTGATGTATCTCGGGCAAATCGTTGAGATTGGCCCACGGCGCGCGATATTTGAAAATCCGCAGCACCCTTATACGCGTAAATTACTGGCGGCAGTTCCGGTGGCGGAACCGTCCCGACTGCGACCACGGCGCGTACTGTTGTCGGACGATCTTCCCAGCAATATTCATCTGCGTGGCGAAGAGGTTGCCACCGTCTCGTTACAATGCGTCGGACCGGGGCATTACGTCGCACAACCACAATCAGAATACGCATTCATGCGTAGATAACATTCAGGCGGAGAATAAAATGGCAAGAGCTGTACACCGTAGTGGGTTAGTGGCGCTGGGCATTGCCACAGCGTTGATGGCATCTTGTGCATTCGCTGCCAAAGATGTGGTTGTGGCGGTGGGGTCGAACTTCACCACGCTCGATCCGTATGACGCGAATGACACGTTATCGCAGGCTGTGGCGAAATCGTTTTATCAGGGGCTGTTCGGTCTGGATAAAGAGATGAAGCTGAAAAATGTGCTGGCAGAGAGTTATACCGTCTCTGATGACGGCCTCACTTACACCGTGAAATTGCGCGAAGGGATTAAGTTCCAGGACGGCACTGACTTCAACGCTGCGGCGGTAAAAGCGAATCTGGATCGAGCCAGCGATCCGGCGAATCATCTTAAACGCTATAACTTGTACAAAAATATTGCCAAAACTGAAGCGGTCGATCCGACAACGGTGAAGATTACGCTCAAACAGCCGTTTTCCGCGTTTATTAATATTCTCGCTCATCCGGCGACAGCAATGATTTCACCTGCGGCACTGGAAAAATATGGTAAAGAGATCGGCTTTCATCCGGTCGGAACCGGGCCGTATGCGTTGGATACCTGGAATCAGACCGATTTTGTGAAAGTGAAGAAATTTGCGGGTTACTGGCAGCCCGGTCTGCCCAAACTGGACAGCATTACCTGGCGTCCGGTGGCGGACAACAATACCCGGGCGGCAATGTTGCAAACCGGTGAAGCGCAGTTTGCTTTCCCTATTCCTTATGAACAAGCCGCGTTACTGGAGAAGAACAAAAATATCGAGCTGATAGCCAGTCCGTCGATTATGCAGCGTTATATCAGCATGAACGTGACGCAAAAGCCGTTCGATAATCCGAAAGTGCGTGAGGCGCTGAATTACGCCATCAACCGTCAGGCGCTGGTTAAGGTGGCATTTGCAGGATATGCAACGCCAGCTACCGGTGTTGTACCTCCGAGTATTGCCTACGCGCAAAGTTATCAACCGTGGCCTTACAATCCGGCTAAAGCACGTGAGTTACTGAAAGAGGCGGGGTATCCCAACGGTTTCAGTACCACGCTGTGGTCATCACATAACCACAGCACCGCGCAGAAAGTGCTGCAATTTACCCAGCAGCAGTTAGCGCAGGTAGGGATTAAAGCCCAGGTGACGGCGATGGATGCCGGACAACGGGCGGCGGAAGTGGAAGGAAAAGGGCAGAAAGAGAGCAATGTGCGGATGTTCTACACGGGGTGGTCGGCATCGACCGGCGAAGCTGACTGGGCGCTTTCGCCGCTGTTTGCTTCGCAGAACTGGCCACCGACGCTGTTTAATACCGCGTTTTACAGCAATAAGCAGGTGGATGAAGACCTTGCTCAGGCACTGAAAACCAACGATCCGGCGGAAAAGGCACGCTTGTATAAGGCGGCGCAGGATATCATCTGGCAAGAATCGCCGTGGATCCCGCTGGTGGTAGAAAAACTGGTGTCGGCACACAGTAAAAACCTGACCGGTTTTTGGATCATGCCAGATACAGGCTTTAGCTTTGAAGACGCGGATTTGCAATAAGCAACGCAGGGAGTGGAATGCTTAATTACGTTATCAAACGCTTACTGGGATTGATCCCGACGCTGTTTATCGTCTCGGTGCTGGTGTTTTTGTTTGTCCATATGCTGCCCGGCGATCCGGCGCGATTGATTGCCGGCCCCGAAGCCGATGCTCAGGTTATCGAACTGGTGCGCCAGCAACTGGGGCTGGATCAGCCGCTGTATTACCAGTTCTGGCACTACATCAGCAACGCCGTACAGGGGGATTTTGGTCTGTCGATGGTGTCGCGTCGTCCGGTTGCCGATGAGATTGCCAGCCGCTTCATGCCTACATTGTGGCTGACTATTACCAGTATGGTTTGGGCGGTGATATTTGGTATGGCGGCGGGGATTGTGGCCGCCGTCTGGCGTAACCGTTGGCCGGATCGATTGAGCATGACCATCGCGGTATCGGGGATTTCCTTCCCGGCATTTGCGCTGGGGATGCTTTTGATTCAGGTGTTCTCCGTTGAGTTGGGGTGGCTGCCGACTGTTGGTGCAGACAGTTGGCAGCACTACATTTTACCCTCCCTGACACTTGGCGCAGCGGTGGCGGCGGTGATGGCGCGTTTTACCCGTGCTTCATTTGTCGATGTCTTAAGTGAAGATTATATGCGTACCGCGAGGGCGAAAGGGGTGAGCGAAACCTGGGTCATCCTCAAACATGGGTTACGTAATGCGATGATCCCGGTGGTTACCATGATGGGCTTACAGTTTGGCTTCTTGCTCGGCGGCTCCATTGTCGTGGAGAAAGTCTTTAACTGGCCCGGACTTGGACGTTTACTGGTCGATTCGGTAGAAATGCGTGATTACCCGGTGATTCAGGCAGAAATTCTGCTTTTCTCGCTGGAATTTATTCTTATCAACTTAGTGGTGGATGTGCTTTACGCTGCCATTAACCCGGCTATCAGGTACAAGTAAGGATGCGATTATTTAACTGGCGACGTCAGGCGGTGTTAAACGCTATGCCACTGGTAAAACCTGACCTGGTACGTACACCGTGGCATGAGTTCTGGCGGCGTTTTCGTCGTCAGCATATGGCGATGAGCGCCGCATTGTTCGTTATCTTATTGATTATAGTGGCTGTTTTGGCGCGCTGGATCGCTCCTTATGACGCCGAAAATTATTTTGACTATGACAACCTGAATAACGGCCCCTCTTTGCAGCACTGGTTTGGCGTCGATTCACTGGGGCGCGACATTTTCAGCCGTGTCCTGGTGGGGGCGCAAATCTCGCTGGCGGCTGGCGTATTTGCGGTGTTTATTGGTGCGGCGATTGGGACGTTGCTGGGCTTGCTGGCAGGATATTATGAAGGCTGGTGGGACCGACTGATCATGCGCATTTGCGATGTGCTGTTTGCGTTTCCCGGTATTTTGCTGGCTATCGCTGTTGTCGCGGTGTTGGGAAGTGGCATTGCTAACGTGATTATCGCCGTCGCTATCTTTTCCATTCCGGCGTTTGCCCGATTGGTGCGCGGCAACACACTAGTGTTGAAACAGCAAACCTTTATTGAATCAGCACGCAGTATTGGTGCCAGCGATGTGACTATTTTGTTGCGTCATATCTTACCGGGGACAGTCTCTTCCATCGTCGTGTTCTTCACCATGCGTATTGGCACCTCGATTATTTCCGCCGCCAGCCTGTCGTTTCTCGGCCTTGGCGCGCAGCCGCCGACGCCAGAGTGGGGGGCGATGCTCAATGAAGCGAGAGCGGATATGGTTATCGCGCCGCATGTGGCGGTTTTTCCGGCACTGGCCATTTTTCTGACCGTGCTGGCTTTCAACTTGCTGGGCGATGGTTTACGCGATGCGCTGGACCCCAAAATTAAAGGATAATCACGGTTGAATATTGCTTGAAAGGGTTATCACCTCGCAGGAAATTATTGCCTGAAGCAAGTGTTGTAACTTTTTGCTGATTTTGTAGAATCTGGTCATTTAGTTAAAAAGTCGCTGTGGGGAACTATTTATGCAGCGGCACAGCGTACTGGCAGTTATTTTGTTAAATGTATTAACATGCTGAGTTTATACGAAAAGATAAAGATAAGGCTGATAATTTTATTTTTATTGGCTGCGCTGTCATTTATTGGTCTTTTTTTCATCATTAACTATCAGTTGGTATCGGAACGTGCGGTAAAACGTGCCGATAGCCGCTTTGAACTTATTCAAAAAACGTTGGCTATTTCTTTAAAGATATTGAACGTTCGGCCCTGACGTTAAAAGACTCACTCTATTTGTTGAAAAACAGTGAGGAGATTAAACGTGCTGTTATTCTGAAAATGGAAATGATGCCATTTTTAGATTCAGTGGGACTGGTGCTGGATAATAATAAATATTATCTCTTTTCGCGGCGGGCGAACGATAAAATCGTTGTTTATCATCAGGAAAAGGTTAATGGGCCGCTTATCGATGAGGCGGGGCGCGTTATTTTTTCCGATTTTAACCCGTCGCAACGTCCGTGGTCTGTATCCTCGGATGGCTCTGACAGTAGCTGGAATCCGGCATACAATTGCTTTGATCGCCCGGGTAAAAAATGTATTTCTTTTACGCTACGAATTAACGGCAAAGATCGTGATTTGCTGGCTGTTGATAAAATTCACGTCGATTTAAATTGGCGATATCTGAACGAATACCTTGATCAAATCAGCGCAACGGATGAAGTCCTGTTTCTGAAACAAGGTCATGAAATCATTGCCAAGAATCAACTCGCTCGCGAAAAATTGATTATTTATAATAGCGAAGATAGTTATAATATTATTGATTCTGTTGATATAGAATATATCGCAAGGAAATCGGCAGTTCCTAATAATCCATTGTTCGATATCTATTTTTATTATCCTACGGGGGATTTATTTAACGCATCAGACAAACTCTTTTATTTACCATTTGCTTTCATTATTATCGTATTGCTGGTGGTTTACTTAATGACCACCCGTGTGTTCCGTCGACAATTTTCCGAAATGACAACGCTGGTCAATACGCTGGAATTTTTACCCGACTCTGCGGATCAAATGCAGGCACTGAAAATTCGTGAAGGCGATGCAAAAGAGATTATCAGCATCAAAAATTCGATCGCGGAAATGAAAGATGCAGAAGTTGAGCGTTCAAATAAATTGCTCTCGCTGATCTCCTACGATCAGGAAAGCGGGTTTATCAAAAATATGGCGATTATTGAGTCAAACAATAATCAGTATCTGGCCGTTGGGATCATCAAACTGTGCGGACTGGAAGCCGTCGAAGCGGTGTTTGGCGTTGAGGAACGCAACAAAATCGTCAGGAAACTGTGTCAGCAAATTGCCGAGAAATACGCGCAATGTTGCGATATTGTGACATTCAATGCCGATCTCTATTTATTATTGTGTCGGGAAAATGTAGAGATTTTTACCCATAAGATCGCGATGATAAACGATTTCGACAGTAGCTTTGGCTACCGCAATCTGCGTATACATAAATCTGCCATTTGTGAACCTCTGAAAGGCGAAAATGCCTGGAGCTACGCAGAAAAACTAAAACTGGCGATTTCCAGTATCCGCGATCATATGTTCTCTGAATTTATTTTCTGTGATGATGAGAAACTCAGAGAAATTGAAGAAAATATCTGGATTGCGCGCAATATCCGTAATGCAATGGAAAAAGGCGAGCTATTTTTGGTCTATCAACCGATTGTTGATATTAATACCCGCGACATTCTGGGAGCTGAGGCGCTGTGCCGCTGGGTTTCAGCAGAGCGGGGGATAATCTCGCCGCTGAAGTTTATTGCTATCGCTGAAGATATCGGTTTTATCAATGAACTGGGTTATCAAATTATTAAAACGGCGATGGGGGAATTCAGACATTTTAGCCAGCGTGCGGAACTGCAGGAAGGTTTCTTACTGCATATTAATGTTTCGCCCTGGCAGTTAAACGAGCCACACTTTCATGCGCGTTTTACAGCTATTATGGAAGAACATGAGCTGAAAGCGAATAGCATCTGTATTGAGATCACTGAAACAGTGATTGAACGTATTAATGAACATTTTTATCTCAATATTGAACAACTGCGTCAACAAGGAGTACGGATATCGATTGATGACTTTGGTACAGGTTTGTCAAACCTGAAGCGTTTTTATGAAATTAATCCTGACAGCATAAAAGTAGACTCGCAATTTACCGGCGATATTTTCGGCACTGCGGGAAAAATTGTACGCATTATCTTCGACCTGGCCCGCTATAACCGGATCCCGGTAATTGCAGAAGGTGTTGAGAGCGAAGAGGTTGCGCGTGAATTAATCAAATTAGGGTGTGTTCAGGCCCAGGGGTATCTATATCAGAAGCCGTTGCCATTCTCTGCCTGGGACAAAAGTGGAAAGTTAGTAAAAGAGTAGTTTAGGTATGTCCAGAATCAATAAATTCGTACTTACAGTCAGTCTGCTGATTTTTATCATGATTTCAGCAGTTGCCTGCGGGATCTATACCCAGATGGTAAAAGAACGGGTGTATGGCCTGAAACAGTCCGTTATTGATACTGCTTTTGCGGTGGCAAATATTGCCGAATATCGGCGCAGTGTGTCAATTGATCTCATTAACACGCTTAATCCGACTGAAGAACAACTGTTGGTTGGCTTGCGCACAGCTTACGCTGACTCGGTTTCACCTTCTTATTTGTATGATGTTGGTCCTTATCTGATTTCCAGCGACGAGTGTATTCAGGTTAAGGAGTATGAAAAAAATTATTGTGCAGATATTATGCAGGTTGTTAAGTATCGGCATGTCAAAAATACGGGGTTTATCTCTTTTGACGGTAAAACCTTCGTCTATTATCTCTATCCGGTTACTCACAACCGCAGTCTGATATTTTTGCTTGGGCTGGAACGATTTTCGTTACTCTCAAAGTCGCTGGCAATGGATAGCGAGAACCTGATGTTCTCTTTATTCAAAGGTGGCAAGCCAGTTGTTGGGGATGAATATAACGCGAAAAATGCCATCTTTACTGTTTCGGAAGCGATGGAACACTTCACTTATTTACCAACGGGGTTGTATGTCTTTGCTTATAAGAAGGATGTCTATTTTCAGGTTTGTACTTTAATTATTTTCTTTGCCGCATTAGTGGCAGCGATATCGGGGATAAGTTGCATGTATCTGGTACGCAGAGTCATTAATCGCGGCATCGTTGAGAAAGAAGCTATCATTAATAACCATTTTGACCGCGTGCTGGATGGTGGGCTTTTCTTCTCGGCGGCGGATGTCAAAAAACTCTACAGCATGTATAACTCAGCGTTTCTTGATGACCTGACGAAAGCAATGGGCAGAAAATCTTTTGATGAAGATTTAAAAGCCCTGCCGGAAAAAGGTGGCTATTTGTGCCTGTTTGACGTCGATAAATTCAAAAACATTAACGATACCTTCGGGCATTTGCTGGGCGATGAAGTGTTGATGAAGGTAGTGAAAATTCTCAAATCACAGATTCCGGTAGATAAAGGCAAAGTCTACCGCTTTGGCGGCGACGAATTTGCGGTGATTTATACCGGTGGTACTCTGGAAGAGTTGCTATCAATACTAAAAGAAATCGTCCATTTCCAGGTGGGGAGCATTAACTTAAGCACCAGTATCGGCGTGGCGCATTCAAATGAATGTACTACCGTTGAACGGCTGAAAATGCTGGCAGATGAGCGGCTGTATAAAAGTAAGAAAAACGGCAGGGCGCAGATTAGCTGGCAATAATGCTTATTAGCAGGCCGGGCGGGTAATTTGCCCGGCCTGACATTAATTAAACCCGACTACCCCACAAATCGTACTCATCGGCGTGTTCGACTTTCACACGCACAATATCACCCGGCTTAACGTTGGTTTCACCATTGAGATAAACCGCGCCGTCGATTTCCGGTGCATCTGCCATACTGCGGCCAATCGCGCCTTCTTCGTCCACTTCGTCGATGATCACCAGAATTTCACGACCCACCTTCTCCTGCAGACGCTCGGCGGAAATCTGCTGTTGCAGTTGCATGAAGCGGTTCCAGCGTTCTTCTTTCACTTCTTCCGGAACCTGGTCAGGCAGGGCATTGGCATCAGCACCTTCAACCGGGCTGTATTTAAAGCAACCAACGCGATCCAGACGAGCTTCTTTCAGGAAATCGAGCAGCATCTGGAAATCTTCTTCCGTCTCGCCAGGGAAACCGACAATAAAGGTTGAGCGCAGTGTCAGTTCCGGGCAAATTTCGCGCCACTGTTTAATGCGCGCCAGTTGGCGATCTACAGAACCCGGACGCTTCATCAGTTTGAGAATGCGCGGGCTGGCGTGCTGTAACGGAATATCCAGATATGGCAGAATTTTGCCTTCTGCCATCAACGGGATGACGTCATCCACATGCGGGTAAGGGTAAACGTAGTGCAGGCGCGTCCAGATCCCCAGTTTTGATAGCTGTTCGCACAGGCTGACCATGCTGGTTTTTACCGGTTCGCCGTTGTGGAAGCCAGTGCGGTGTTTTACATCAACACCATACGCGGAAGTATCCTGGGAGATCACCAGAATCTCTTTAACACCCGCATCAACCAGACGTTTCGCTTCACTTAACACTTCGCCAATCGGGCGGCTCACCAGATCGCCGCGCATAGACGGAATAATGCAGAAGGTGCAACGATGGTTACAGCCTTCGGAAATCTTCAGATAAGCATAATGACGCGGTGTCAGCTTAACACCTTGCTCCGGCACCAGGCTCAGGAATGGGTTGTGTTTCGGTTTTGGCACGTAGTGATGAACGTGTTCCAGAACCTGCTCGTAGCTATGAGGGCCGGTGATTTCCAGCACTTTTGGATGGACTTCGCGGATTTGATCTTCTTTCGCCCCCAGACAACCGGTCACAATTACCTTGCCGTTTTCATTCAACGCTTCGCCAATGGCTTCCAGTGATTCTTGCACCGCACTGTCAATAAAGCCGCAGGTGTTGACGATCACCATATCTGCGTCGTCATAGCTCGGTACTACATCATAACCTTCAGTGCGCAGTTCAGTCAGAATGCGCTCTGAATCGACGAGGTTTTTCGGACAGCCGAGGGAAACAAAGCCGATTTTCGGCTGGGGAGTTACTTTGCTCATAGCTTAAAAAATATTCAGTTACAGGAAAGGTCAGGGCAGGGATTCTACAGAGTTCTGGATAAAATTTGTATCGCAATCTGGTCAACCGGTGAGGAAAGCGCCCCAAATAAAGGGGCGCAAATGAGGATCATGCTACAGAATTTTCAGTTAGCGTCTCCGTAGGCTGGCTGCTGGATTTGTCCCGCAGCGTAAAGACCGAAATAAGCGTGAAGCAACCGGCAATAGCCCCCAGGATTAGATAGGTTTCAGCAAAGTCAATGGTGTCATACAGATAGCCTGCAATGGGTGAATAGATTGCTGTGGCGATGGATGCCACAAAAAGCACTAGCAGGTAGACCGTTGAAGAGAGTTTATGATCAAAGTTAGCCGCGATAAATTTAAACACAGACACCAGGATCAGTGGTTTTTCGATGGCGTGCATCATTTTAACGGCTGCAATCCACACCGGTCCCAGTTGGATTGCAGAACCGGCAATGCGTAACGACATAATGGTTCCGGCAATCACTAACGCCCATTTTGCACCAGTGCGGTTAACAAACCACGGCATCAGGCAGAGAAATAAGGTTTCTCCGCAGACCTGAACAGAAGCCAGAATTCCGTACCAGCGATTGCCTTCTTCTGGTGTCGGAAATTGCAGCGAAAAATACTGTGCGAACTGTTGATCGTAGGTGTCATAAATTTGTGTTACGAACAGAGTGAACATCAATAAAAACCAGAACTGACTATTTTTTGCCAGCTCAAGGGCATGGATGGCTTTCAGCGAATTGGTTTTTTCAATTTCGGCCTCGGTAAGTTCGATTTTGGTAAACATAAAGCAGATTGCGGCGATCACAATGGCGCAGCTTGCCAGCCAGAAAGAGAGATTAGGGTTGGTATCAATATATTTACCAACAATCCACGCGGCGGCGGCCCATCCCAGAGAGCCCCACATCCTTACGCGACCATATTCAAAATGATAACGACGCGAAACTTTATCTATCCAGGAATCCAGAACGCCACAGCCAGAATTAAAAATGATCCCCAGGTAAACGCCACCCAAAACAGCGCCCAGCCAGAAGTTATGAACCAGAAGCGGGGCATACACATAAATAAAGAATGGGCCTACGGGAAGTAATAATGCGACGAGGATCCAGATGAGTTGTTTCTTAAGACCAAATTTATCGGAGATGAAACCGAAGAACGGCTGCATTAATAACGCAATGAAAGCATTAACGGAATAAAGTAATCCTGTGCGTGTGGCGGTAATTTCCAGATGCTGTGTCGTCCATATGACAAAAAATGCCATCGTTGCCGACCAGGCGAAGAGGTACAGAAAATCGAAAATACTGAGCAAAATATAATTACGTTTACCGGGCAATAACATAGCCATATCCTCAATCACTGGCGTTGGGTCATTTACCGTTGGCACAGGCATTAGCTGTGCTTACTGGTTATTGTTTTGGTATGCATCTCCGGAAATGTCATACGTTAACAATTTCATTTTTACTCTGGCCCTGACATTGATGATTAGGCAATGTGTTAAATGAATGTTTGAGATTTACATCACATTTATTGCTGATAATAAAAAAGATTTAGCGAAATGGATCACTAAATCTTCTTTATGAGAACGTATTACTTTTATGCCTTGCGTGTTAGCTCATCTGCCAGCGTGCGAAGGTGTTCGGCAATGTTCATCAGATCAGCCTGTGGTGAGTGCAGAGGGCCAGCAGAATTACGCACGACCAGACGGCTGGGAAGGATGGTTGAAGAGCGGAGCATAGCTTGTGCATCGTCCGGCTGTAAAATTTGTTGAACGGCAATTTTCCCTTGCAAATCAAAGTCGATTGCGACGGTCGTCAGTGAAGGTTCAAAAAACGCACTCTCATAGGTGTCGTCATAGCCAATGACAGAAATATCCTGCGGGATTTTACGTTTTTGTTGATGTAAGGCGCTTAACGCACCCAACGCCATCTGATCGTTCGCGATCAGAAGAGCGGTCGCCTGTGGCGTTTCACGTAGCATCTGTAATGTCGCCAGATAGCCGCTTTGAGCGTCCCAGCTACCGTAATGTATGGCCAGCGGTGTCAGTTGGAGTGAGGCGAGGGTATCGCGCCAGGTATTGAGTCGTAACCGCGCCGGTACTGAATTTTCAGGGCCAGAGATCAAGCAAAATTGACGATGCCCCAAGTCGTAAAGATATTTTACGCTGGCGCGTGCACCTTCTGCGGGATTAAAGGTGACGTTAAACACCGGGCTATAAGGGTCCACGTCGAGAAACAGACACAATACATCACTGTTTTCAGCAACCAGAGTTTCAGCCAATGCCGTTTCCAGGGGGGCGTTGATAATAATCTTTGTTACCCGTTGTGCTTTTAAGTCATTAACTGCAGCCTGAATACCTTTAATATCAACATCATCAATCATCGATATCAGCACCTGATATCCCTGCTCCCCGGCATATTTTTTTACCGCCGCCGCAATTTGTGAAGGGGCATGTAGGGCGAGTGAGGTGGTGACCAGCCCCACCGTTTTGCTCTCTTTCCCTACCAACTGTTGAGCTACGCGATTTGGAACGTACTTAAGTTCGGCAATGGCTTGTTCAATTTTTTGACGTGTTTTGGCAGACACGTTCGCTGAATTGTTAAGCACCCGCGACACTGTCTGATAAGAAACATTGGCATGACGAGCAACATCGGCAAGGGTTGCAGCTTTGGTTTTCATATTCGCCCCGGCTAAAAGATTTGTCACAGTATACCGCAGTGAATGTCATACGTATCACGCTCACGTATTTCAGCGCATGTCTGCCAAACCGTGGAGCCTGTTTGAATGGAAAAACGCGTAGTTGCTCACATTTCTACCGGACACTTCTTGCATAACGAAGCAATTAATTACTAGATGACAGTATTGTGAACGAATAACATTTTTTGTCTGTTTAAAACAATTCAGGAGTCAGCATGGACAAGCATCCACCGATCATCCCCACAGCCCCGTGGTTACTTCATGGTGCCGATTACAATCCGGAACAATGGTTACATGTCCCTGGGATCCTGGAGAAAGATATTGCCATGATGCAACAGGCTGGTTGTAACACCATGTCGGTGGGCATCTTTAGCTGGTCAATGCTGGAACCCACAGAGGGGGAATATCGCTTTGACTGGCTGGATGAGGTGTTGGATAAACTTCATGCTGGCGGGATCTCTGTCTTCCTGGCAACCCCGAGCGGAGCCAAACCCGCCTGGCTTGCAGCACGTTATCCAGAGGTTCTGAGAGTTAGCGCGTCACGCGAGAAAATGCTTCACGGCGGTCGCCATAATCACTGCCTTTCTTCGCCAGTGTATAAAGAAAAAGTGACGCAAATTAACCGTAAGCTGGCGCAGCGATACGCGAATCATCCGGCGGTTCTGGGATGGCATATCAGTAATGAGTATGGCGGTGAGTGTCATTGTAACGGATGCCAACAGGCGTTTCGCCATTGGTTGCAGACTCGTTACACCACTCTTGAGGCACTTAATCAGGCATGGTGGACAGGCTTCTGGAGCCATACATACAGTGACTGGTCACAAATTGAGTCACCTTCTCCATTAGGTGAGATGTCTAACCACGGCCTGAATCTTGACTGGCGACGCTTTGTCACATCGCAGGTAAAAGAATTCTATCAAATGGAAGTCGCGCCGCTAAAAGCAGAACGGCCTGAGTTACCCGCGACTACCAATTTTATGTGGTATTTCAATGATTACAACTACTGGTCATTAGCTGAGGTTGTCGATTTTGTAAGTTGGGATAGCTATCCCATGTGGCACAAACAGGAAGATGAACGCGCCGTAGCTTGTAAAACAGCGATGTATCACGATCTGATGCGTACCTTGAAAAATAAACCGTTCATTCTGATGGAATCCACCCCCAGCCAGACAAGTTGGCAGCCAACCAGCAAATTGAAAAAGCCGGGAATGAACATTCTTTCTTCTTTACAGGCCGTCGCTCATGGCGCAGATGGCGTGCACTATTTTCAGTGGCGTAAGAGTCGCGGAGCCGTGGAGAAGTTTCATGGTGCGGTGGTTGATCACGTCGGTCATCTGGAGACGCGTACCGGGCGCGAAGTTATACAGCTAGGGCAACGACTGGCACATCTTAAGCAATTGGTCGGGACGAAAACTCAGGCTAAAGTTGCCATTATTTTCGACTGGGAAAACCGCTGGGCGATTAATGATGCTGCCGGGCCGCGCAATTGCGGTATCCATTACGAACAAACGGTAGTGGATCATTACCGACCTTTCTGGGAGCAGGGGGTGGCGGTCGATATTATCAACGCTGATTGTGATCTTACGGGTTATCAATTAGTTATCGCTCCAATGCTCTATATGGTTCGCGATGGATTTGCTGATCGTGCCCGTGCCTATGTCGAAGCTGGTGGCAATTTTGTCACCACTTACTGGTCCGGGATTGTCAATGAAACTGATTTATGTCACCTGGGCGGTTTTCCTGGCCCGTTGCGTGACCTGATGGGCGTGTGGGCTGAAGAGATCGATAGCCTTAATGATTATCAGCATAACGAAGTTATCTGCGAGCCGAATGCCTATGGATTGCAAGGTAAATGGCAGGCAAGGGAATTATGTGCGGTTATTCACGCCGAAGGCGCACAGGTTCTGGCGCGCTATGGTGAGGATTTTTATGCAGGTACACCTGCGTTAACGGTAAATCACGTCGGACAGGGACGTGCTTTCTATGTGGCTTCGCGTAATGATGCGTCATTTCATCAAGCGTTTGCTGCGATGTTGATCAACTCACTTAATCTTCCAAAAGCCCTTGCGACTGAACTTCCTGTTGGCGTTATTGCAACGCGTCGGACAGACGGCAATCAGGAATGGGTTTTTGTACAAAATTACACTGCTCATGTACAAAATGTGGTGCTTCCTGGTGCATGGCGAGTGGCGGAAACAGGCAAGGCTTGTTCACAAGAATTAGAACTGGCACCCTGGGGATGCGAGGTACTGGAAAGAGAAATAATGTAAATTATTATTAATAAGATGTGAAGTATTGATCCTTGACAGCACTTTGTTCAAAAAGTAGCCATACTATTTAATTGCACTAAGGCTGCAAAGAGGAGGATCGAAGTATGTTCGTTGACAGACAGCGAAGCGATCTGCTTAATCGGTTGAACGATGCTCGAGTTGACCTCGCCGCATATGTGCGACTGAGGAAGGCCAAAGGATACATGTCCGTCAGCGAAAGCAATCATCTACGAGATAACTTTTTTAAACTGAATCGCGAACTGCACGATAAATCGCTGCGGTTGAATCTTCACCTGGATCAGGAAGAGTGGAATGCTCTTCATCATGCTGAAGAAGCATTAGCGACAGCCGCAGTATGTTTGATGAGTGGGTATCATGATTGCCCAACTTTTATTACCGTCAACGCCGATAAGCTTGAAAATTGTCTGATGAGCTTAACGCTGAGTATCCAGAGCCTGGAGAAGCACGCCATGCTTGAGCAGGCCTGAAAGCTAAGGGGGAGAAGGCGTCTCCCCCTTCATATTTAAGTTTATGTAAAAATAAATTTGTCACGCCCCTGACTGACTACGCTTTAAGCCAGAGTCAATCCGGAGGTGTTATGTATCGACAATCCTTTTACTTTGTGCCCCTTCTCTGTATTCCTTCCGCTCTTTGGGCGGCACCCGAAACGGTAAATGTCGAAGTACTGCAGGATAAACTCGACCATCCGTGGGCGCTGGCCTTCTTACCGGATAATCACGGCATGTTAATCACCCTGCGCGGCGGCGAGTTACGCCACTGGCAAGCAGGAAAAGGATTATCTGCGCCGCTTGCCGGTGTGCCGGAAGTCTGGGCGCACGGGCAGGGCGGTTTGCTGGATGTGGCATTAGCGCCTGATTTTGCCCAGTCGCGCCGTATCTGGTTAAGTTTTTCTGAAGTCGGTGATGATGGTAAAGCCGGAACTGCCGTAGGTTATGGCCGCTTAACTGATGACCTCGCAAAAGTGACGGACTTCCGCACCGTTTTTCGCCAGACGCCAAAACTTTCTACCGGTAATCATTTTGGCGGGCGGCTGGTATTCGATGGTAAAGGCTATCTGTATATTGGTCTGGGTGAAAACAATCAGCGCCCGACGGCGCAGGATCTGGATAAATTGCAGGGTAAATTAGTGCGCCTGACCGACCAGGGCGAGATCCCGGATGATAATCCCTTTGTGGAGGAGTCTGGTGTGCGAGCCGGGATCTGGTCTTATGGCATTCGTAACCCGCAAGGGATGGCGATGAATCCGTGGAGTAATACGCTGTGGTTGAATGAACACGGTCCGCGCGGCGGCGATGAAATTAATATCCCGGAAAAAGGTAAAAACTACGGTTGGCCGCTGGCAACCTGGGGGATGAATTACTCAGGTTTTAAAATACCGGAAGCGAAAGGGGAAATCGTCGCCGGGACTGAACAACCCATTTTTTACTGGAAGGATTCACCGGCGGTGAGCGGCATGGCCTTCTATAACAGCGACAAATTCCCCCAGTGGCGGCAAAAATTATTTATTGGCGCGCTGAAAGATAAAAATGTCATCGTGATGAGCGTTAAAGGCAACAAGGTGGCAGAAGATGGTCGCATATTAACGGACAGGAGGCAGCGAATTCGTGATGTTCGCAGCGGACCCGACGGTTATTTATACGTTCTGACCGACGAGTCCAATGGAGAATTACTCAAAGTTAGCCCACGCAATAATTAGCTAACAGGGATCATCACAACTTTACGCACCGCGGGGCGTTCGGTGAGTTGCTGATACCAGCGTTGCAGATTCGGACGTGGTGTCCAGGTCAGGCCAACGTTAAACAAATTGTAGATAAACGGCGCGATGGCAATGTCGCCCACACCAAATGCATCGCCGGAGAACCATTTCACTTTCGCCAACTCTGCATCGAGAAGGGCAAACAGGGCGTCGCATTCCTTGCAACTGGCGTCAATGGCGGCCTGATCGCGCTCTTCCGGTGGCGTTCTGACCAATCCCATCAGGATCCCTCGATGGGCATTACTGAGCGTCTGGTTTGCCCAGTCCATCCACTTTTCGGCTTCTGCGCGGCGTGCCGGTGAGTCGATCCATAAACGGTTTTGCCCGTACTGTGCTGCAAGGTAGCGGACAATGGCGTTTGATTCCCAAAGAATTAAATTACTTTCGTCGTCACGCAACAGCGGCACCAGCCCGTTAGGATTCATCGCCAGAAAATCGGCGTCATGGTTTACCCCAAACTCACGACCCGCCAAAATTTGCTCATAAGGTAGTTCCAGTTCTTCGAGCGTCAGCAACACTTTTTTAACGTTGGTTGAATTATTCCGACCCCACAGCGTAATCATAGTCACCCCTTTTATACAGGCAGCCACAGGCTGAACAGGATTCCGATGGTGAAGTAAAGTTAACTTTTAAGCAACAGTGAGTAAAAAAATGACACCAGAAGCAGCGAAGCGGCAGGATATTGCATAAACTTTAAAAACTTTACCAATTTACGGTTTCTTTAAGCTTGTGTGTGCGTTATTAATCACCGAACTTATCATACGGCGATATAACGTATTTTTTTTGAATGGATACTCGGGTGGCATTTATGACGCAATACTCCTCTTTCCTTCGTGGTCTTGCAGCGGGTTCTGCATTTTTATTCCTTTTTGCCCCAACGGCATTTGCGGCGGAACAGACCGTTGAAGCGCCGAGCGTGGATGCGCGTGCATGGATTTTAATGGATTATGCCAGCGGCAAAGTGCTGGCAGAAGGCAATGCGGATGAGAAACTGGACCCCGCAAGCCTGACTAAAATCATGACCAGCTATGTGGTTGGACAGGCACTTAAGGCCGATAAGATCAAACTCACCGATATGGTGACGGTCGGTAAAGATGCCTGGGCAACGGGCAATCCAGCGCTGCGCGGTTCATCGGTCATGTTTCTTAAACCGGGCGATCAGGTCTCTGTGGCGGATTTGAATAAAGGTGTGATCATTCAGTCCGGTAATGATGCCTGTATTGCACTGGCAGATTATGTTGCGGGCAGCCAGGAGTCATTTATTGGTTTGATGAATGGTTATGCGAAGAAACTGGGCCTGACCAACACCACCTTCCAGACGGTACACGGCCTGGATGCACCGGGGCAGTTTAGTACCGCGCGCGATATGGCATTGCTGGGTAAAGCGTTAATTCACGATGTACCGGAAGAGTATGCCATTCATAAAGAGAAAGAGTTTACCTTTAACAAAATTCGCCAACCTAACCGTAATCGCCTGTTGTGGAGCAGTAACGTTAATGTTGATGGTATGAAGACCGGAACCACGGCAGGTGCGGGATACAATCTGGTCGCTTCGGCTACCCAGGGTGATATGCGTTTGATCTCTGTGGTGCTGGGGGCGAAAACTGACCGTATCCGTTTTAATGAGTCTGAGAAATTACTGACCTGGGGTTTCCGCTTCTTTGAAACCGTGACACCAATTAAACCTGATGCCACCTTTGTGACTCAGCGGGTTTGGTTTGGTGATAAGAGCGAAGTGAATCTCGGTGCCGGTGAAGGGGGATCGGTGACCATCCCTCGTGGGCAATTGAAAAACCTGAAAGCCAGTTACACGTTAACGGAACCGCAGCTTACCGCACCGCTGAAAAAAGGTCAGGTCGTCGGCACTATTGATTTCCAGCTTAACGGCAAGTCGATTGAACAGCGTCCGCTGATCGTGATGGAAAATGTGGAAGAGGGCGGATTCTTTGGTCGGATGTGGGACTTCGTAATGATGAAATTCCATCAGTGGTTCGGCGGCTGGTTCTCTTAATCTTCTGATGACCGGATGACGCGTTAACGTCATCCGGTTATGCATCATCAATACATCAACTTAATATGCTGCGTCTGTGCGTACTTCACATACTCATCTTCCGGGCAACGATCGCTTACCACAATATCAAATCGTTTCAGGTCACTCATGCGTGCCGGGCGTACCTTGCCAAACTTACTGTGGTCGACAACCAGCACATGCTTTTGCGCCATCGACATGGCCCAGTGTTTTACCGGCAACTCTTCAAGATTAAAACAGGTAGCACCTTTACTGATATGCACTCCGGCTGCGGAATAAAAAGCGATATCTGGACAGAAATTATTCAACGTCAATTGAAAATCGACGGGTTTAAAAATGGCGTTACTGGCATGAAATTCACCGCCGCAAAGAAACACCCGGCAATGGGGTTTCTCTTTCAGTGCCAGAAAGGTATTTAGTGAATAACAAACGGCGGTGAAAGGGATTTCATTATCTATCGCTTCAATAATCCACGGCGTGGTAGTGCCACAGTCAAAAAAGAGGGTCTGATCGGGTTCTACCAGCGTCGCAGCCAGTTTTGCCGCCCGGCGTTTTTCTTCCACCAGACGGGATTTTTGATCGCTTAACAGGTAATGGCTGGCACTGCGCGGTTCCAGAACGATATAACCGCCGAGTAATACGACGGGGGCGCTGTTGTTATTCAAATCGCGGCGAATCGTCATCTCTGAAACCCCGAGCAGGGTGGCGGCGTCCTTCAGATGTAACTTATCGCTGCGTTTTAATTCTTGCAGTAATTGCCCGATACGCTCTTCGCGACGTGTTTCCATAATCCCTCTGAATTGTTATTGAAGCGAGCCGCCTGATATTACACTTTTTATCCGAAATCAGCCACGCACCCAGCCTTTACGTATTGGTAAGGCGAAACAGATGCGATACCACAATTGCAGCCGCTGGTAGAGCCTGGATCCCACAGCTTGCCAGATAATCTGGGCGCTAAGGCAACCAATCATTCCCGCCAACAATCCACCAAGCATGTCCAGCGGCCAGTGAACACCGAGATAAACGCGCGACCAGGCAATAACTACCGCCAGTACCATGAGGATTGCTCCTGACCACAAACGATGCCAGCATAAAAATGCCAGCGCAAAGGTAAATATCACCGTGCCATGATCGCTCGGGAAAGAGTCATCTGCTGCATGATGCAGGAAGTTATAGCCGACATTCTCGACAAATGGACGGTCATGCGGAAACAGATGGCCCATCGTCCAGGAAACAAACAGACTGACCGCTAGCGCGATGGCGATTTTTATCACCAGTTGTCGTTGCGCCGTAAATCCCCATAGCCAAAGCACCGTAGCCAACAATGGCACCACGGTAATTAAATCTTTGGCAATAAAAATTGCTAACGAAATCATCCATGCGGATGAGTCTGGCGTCGCATTAATAAGAGAGAATAATGAATAATTCAGATTTTCCAGCATAACTTTCAGACTCAAAAGGTGATTAGTGGGCAGCCATCAGGCAAGTCGATGAGAATAAATCGCTTGTTAAACAGGGTAAAGCGGCATCGTCTTATTTACCTCAACCGGATTGGCTTACAGCAGAGAATGGTAACGCGAAGAAATTAAATAAAGCTTAAAGAAAGGGGGGCTATACTCGGAATAACGTAAGAATGTGCTTAACCGTGGTTTCAGCTACAAAATTTGCTTTCTCGTTTGCCACGCTTTTATTAAAATTTGCGCGATTATTATTGGCGAAGAAATTGCATGCAAAATAAATTAGCAACAGGTGCCAGACTTGGGCGTCAGGCATTACTTTTCCCCCTCTGTCTGGTGCTCTACGAATTCTCGACCTATATCGGCAACGATATGATTCAACCCGGTATGCTCGCCGTGGTGGAGCAGTATCAGGCGGGTATTGACTGGGTTCCTACTTCGATGACCGCTTACCTGGCGGGAGGGATGTTTTTACAGTGGCTGTTAGGACCACTGTCGGATCGTATTGGTCGCCGTCCGGTAATGTTAGCTGGCGTGGTGTGGTTCATAATCACCTGCCTGGCGATATTACTGGCGCAAAACATTGAACAATTCACGCTGTTGCGCTTTCTACAGGGGATAAGCCTCTGTTTCATTGGCGCTGTGGGTTACGCCGCGATTCAGGAATCTTTTGAAGAGGCGGTTTGTATCAAGATCACCGCGCTGATGGCGAATGTGGCGCTGATTGCTCCGTTACTCGGGCCATTGGTGGGTGCCGCGTGGATTCATGTGTTGCCCTGGGAAGGGATGTTTGTGTTGTTTGCTGCATTGGCGGCGATCTCCTTCTTCGGTCTGCAACGTGCGATGCCAGAAACGGCTACGCGCATTGGCGAGAAACTGTCGCTGAAAGAGCTTGGTCGAGACTATAAGCTGGTACTGAAGAACAGCCGCTTTGTTGCAGGAGCGCTGGCGCTGGGATTTGTCAGTCTGCCGTTACTGGCGTGGATTGCCCAGTCACCGATTATCATCATCACCGGTGAACAGTTGAGTAGCTATGAATATGGTTTGCTGCAAGTGCCCATTTTCGGCGCGTTAATTGCGGGTAATTTGCTGCTGGCACGTCTGACCTCGCGCCGTACCGTACGTTCGCTGATTATTATGGGGGGCTGGCCGATTATGATTGGTCTGCTGGTCGCCGCAGCGGCCACGGTCATCTCATCGCACGCGTATTTATGGATGACCGCCGGGTTAAGTATTTATGCTTTTGGTATTGGTCTGGCGAATGCAGGGCTGGTGCGTTTAACGTTGTTCGCCAGTGATATGAGTAAAGGGACGGTATCGGCGGCGATGGGGATGTTGCAAATGTTGATCTTTACCGTAGGTATTGAGATCAGTAAACATGCCTGGCTGAATGGCGGTAATGGATTGTTTAATCTGTTTAATCTTGCCAACGGAGTTTTGTGGCTGCTGCTGATGTTTATCTTTTTAAAAGATAAACAAACAGGAAATTCTAACGACGGATAAGAAAATGCCTGGTTGTTTTATACAATCAGGCATTCAGGGATTAGTGGTGATGGTCGTCGATCTGATGTTCGATTACCATCCCTTCGCCTACGCTGGCAAGGTGACGGACATATGGATGTGCACGGTAAGCCGGAGCTGGCGTAGGGGCCACGTATACGGTTTGCGGCACGCTGGCAACGCTGACGGCTTGCGGAACGCTGACTGAATCAGGGACCACCACCACTTTGTATCCACTCGGCACATCAACGGTGACACTTTGCGCCATTGCCACACCAGTAAAACTCAACAGAAACGCGCCCAGCAGTACACATTTTTTCATCATCATTTCGCCTGAAATAATCCAGAAGGGTAATTTCCGCGGATTATGCATCCTTCATTCAGGCATTGTGTTGCCGGGCGTGCTGCCGTTTTATTGATTAAATGGCGCTTCGTGTTTAAGAACTTTATCGATAATGTCCAGTACGCCTTCATGGTTATTGGAGCCTGCACGGTATTTCGCCGCCGCTACGACTGCGTTGCCAGCATTTTCCATTGCAAAGCTAAAGCCCGCCTGACGCAGCATCTCAATATCATTACCGCCATCGCCAAAAACCACCACTTCGCTGTCGTCTATGCCCCATAATTTCTGGAGTTGACGCAGGCCATTGGCTTTATGTACGCCGGGGATAATCAAATCGATACTACCGTTGCCGGTATGGACTGGCACCATAATATCGCCAATAGAATCATGTAACTCTTTTTGCACTTGCGGAATCAGTTCGTCAGAGAGATTTAACCCAAACTTGAAGAAGATATCGTCGATATTGTCAAAGTTATCGACATATTCCAGGCGATGATAGTACATCTCCGCCACGGCCTTCATTTCGGCGTCATACTTTTTCAGGGTATAGGCGCTATTTTTTCCACAGGCAATAATTTCCACCTCCGGGCGCGTCAGTAAATGCTCCACAATAGTGGAAAATGCGTCCTTCGACAGTTCGCCATTAAAAACATCTTTGCCTTCGTTCACCACCCAGCCGCCGTTTTCCGCCACAAAGGCAATTTCATTGGCAATTTCGGGAAAGAACGAAATTAACTGATAATATTGATTTCCACTGGCGACCACAAAGCGAATACCTTGTGCTTTCATCTGCTGATACTGGGCCATAAACCGCTCACGGTTATAGGTTTTTTGATCGCTTAAGAAAGTACCGTCCATATCTACCGCAATTAATTTAATGCCCATCAACTATTCTCCATCGCAGTTTGCGTTTTTGTATCGGGTTTGGCGACGGCTTTAGCGACAATAGCCGCAAGAATAACCAGCGCCAGCACAACCAGCATTGCACTACGTAATCCATAATGTTCTCCGAGATAGCCCAGCAGTGGCGGCCCGACGAGGAATGCCAGATAACCCGTCGTTGCCACTACGCTGACGCGGGTCGGCGCATCGGGGCCGGTATCGCTGGCGGCAGAAATGGTTAGTGGGAAGCCCAGAGAAGCGCCCAATCCCCAAAGCACAACAGACACCCCAGCGACCCATGCGCTATCGACAAAAATAATCAGTCCGATACCCAACGCACCCATCAAGGCACTGGCACGTACTACGGCAACGCGGCTGTAACGGTCGATGAACCAGCCACCGGTGAAGCGTCCAACGGTCATCCCCAATGTGAAACCGGCATAAATCAGTGAGCCTGACGTTGGACTAAAACCGTGGCCATCAACCATTAATAAGGGTAACCAATCGTTGGCAGAGCCTTCTGCAAAAGCCATTGCCAGTACTACGACACCAATCAACAGCAACTGGATGTCACGGTAAAAAGGCACACCTTTTTCGTCATGCTGCGAGCCATCGGCAGCGTTTTTGCCCGTACCGCCAGGGATTGCCTTAATAGCAATATAAATAGGTGCGATGCCCGCCAGTGCCGCCAACAAAATATGTACAGTTGCCGGAACACCAAAGGCTGTCAACGCCATCCCGACACCAGCGCCTGCCAGCGTGCCCAGGCTATAAAAGCCGTGCATCATAGGCAAAACCGTTTTATTCATTTCTCGCTCAACGGCTGCGCCTTCAACGTTTATCGCCACTTCAGCGGAACCAAAACTGGCCCCAAAGACACCAAGACCAACGGCAAAGAGGACGGGGGATGTCAGCCAGAGCGCCAGACTTAATATCATCATCCCGATCAAAGCGCAGGACATAGTGACCAGAATGACATTACGCGTCCCAAAGCGTTTCACTAACCACGCCGAGCAGAGGATACCGCTCATCGAACCTATCGACAGGCCAAAGAGTACACCGCCCATTTCAGCGATAGAGACAGAGAGAATATCCCGAATTGCTGGCGTGCGGGTGGCCCAGGAAGCCATTAGCAGTCCTGGCAAAAAGAAGAACATAAACAACGCCCAGGTACGGCGTTTCAAGGCATTACGTGAAGAATTTACTGTCATAGATCACGTCAAAAAAAGAAGAGGGAAGACAACCTTAGCAAGGTTGTGTACATTTGTACACAATTGCAGAGAGAGGGTAAAAATATGCGCCGCGCTAATGATCCCCAACGGCGAGAAAAAATCATTCAGGCCACGCTGGAGGCAGTGAAACTTTACGGGATACATGCCGTTACGCACCGTAAAATCGCCACCCTCGCCGGAGTGCCGTTAGGATCAATGACCTACTATTTTTCAGGAATTGATGAGTTGTTGCTGGAAGCGTTTAGCCGTTTTACGCAGACGATGTCGCGGCAATATCAGGCTTTTTTTGATGATGTCAATGACGCCCCCAGCGCCTGCCAGGCCATAACAGACATGATCTACAGCTCGCAGGTCGCAACGCCGGATAACATGGAACTGATGTACCAGCTCTACGCATTGGCCAGCCGAAAACCGCTATTAAAAACGGTGATGCAAAACTGGATGCAGCGTAGTCAGCAAACGCTTGAACAATGGTTTGAACCGGAAACTGCCCGGGCGCTGGATGCTTTTATTGAAGGGATGAGTCTGCATTTTGTCACCGACCGTAAGCCGCTATCGCATGAGGAGATTTTGAGGATGGTGGAGCGAGTGGCAGGGCTGGAGATAAATTTCAGGCAACAAAAAACCCATCAACCTTGAACCTAAATGGCGGGGTTGATGGGCTCCACAAAATGGGGACATCAAAGAAAAGCAGTGGCACTAATTAAGACTGATACCCTGAAGAAAAGTTCTGCGGTTGTACAAAAAAATTTCATTTTTAGGGCAACTTCAGTTTTATCCGAGTCCGGGCCATACCATCACAATGATTGTCCCTGCCAGTGTCAGCAGTACGTTAGCTATTGCATAAGTGCCCGCATAGCCCAGCGCCGGGATGTTACTGCGGGCTGTATCACTGATGATCTCCATTGCCGGTGCGCAGGTTCGTGCGCCCATCATTGCGCCGAATAACAGTGCGCGGTTCATACGCAATACGTAAGCACCGAACAGGAAGCAGATAACAACGGGCACCAGACTGACAATCAATCCGGCAATCAACATCTGACCGCCAATCGCGCCCAGGCCGTTATTGATGCCGCTACCGGCGCTTAAACCAACACCCGCCATAAACACCATCAAACCAAACTCTTTCACCATACTTAACGCACCCTGCGGAATATAGCCGAAGGTCGGGTGGTTAGCGCGCATAAAGCCCAGCATAATGCCAGCGAATAACAATCCGGCAGCGTTACCCATGCCAAAACTGAAAGTGCTGAACTGGAAGGTAATCATCCCGATCATCAGGCCTATAACAAAGAATGCGCAGAATGCCAGCAAGTCGGTGACCTGGCTGTGAATCGAAATAAAGCCGATACGGTCAGCGATGGTCTTCACACGGCGGGCATCGCCGCTCACCTGCAAAACGTCACCTTTGTTAAGCACTACGTTATCGTCAATTGGCATCTCGATCTGACTGCGGATCACGCGGTTAAGGAAGCAACCGTGATCGGTCAACTTCAATTGCGCCAGACGTTTACCGACGGCGTTATGGTTTTTGACGACCACCTCTTCAGTGACAATACGCATGTCGAGAAGGTCACGATCAAAAACTTCTTTACCGTTACGGAAGCTGGGATCGAGTCGGGCGTGGGCATCGGGATATCCTACCAACGCTATTTCATCGCCCATTTGCAACACGGCGTCACCATCCGGATTTGCCAGAATCCCGTTACGACGGATACGTTCAATGTAGCAACCGGTCTGTCGATAAATACCCAATTCACGCAAGTTCTTGCCGTCGGCCCAGGCGACCAGTTCCGGTCCGACTCGGTAAGCGCGAATCACCGGCAGATAGACTTTGCGGCTGGCGTCGGTGTCCAGACCTCGCTCACGAGCGATTTGCTGGGCGCTGGTCTGTAAGTCCTGATGCTGTAACTTGGGCAGGTAACGCGCTCCGACAATCAGGCTCACCAGACCGATCAAATAGGTTAATGCATACCCAAGGCTTAAATTATCCAGTGCCGCGGAGAGCTGCCCGCTTTCTATACCAGAGTGGCGTAACGTATCGCCCGCACCGACCAGAACCGGCGTCGATGTCATGGAGCCAGCCAACATACCGGCCGTCAGGCCAATGTCCCAGCCAAACAGCTTACCCAAACCTAAGGCGATCAACAGCGCACTACCGACCATTACCAGCGCTAACATTAGGTAATTTTTCCCATCGCGGAAAAAAATGGAAAAAAAGTTGGGTCCGGCTTCGACCCCGACGCAGAAAATAAACAGCATAAAGCCAAGATTAAGCGCGTCGGTGTTAATACTGAAATGTTGTTGACCTAATAATAGCGATACGACTAAAACGCCAATGGAATTACCCAGTTGGATTGAACCAAGTCGTAATTTTCCGAGACATAGCCCAAGCGCGAGGACCACGAATAATAACAGAATGTAATTCCCATTTAACAATTCGGCGACGTTTATATTCACGGAGACTAACTTCTTGTTTACGAGTAAGCTGTTGAAAGAAATGGTAATTTAAGATAATGTTTTTACCTGAATTCAGGGCGCAGATTCATTCAGCGCACTTAATCAATAGTAAAGTAACAATATATTTTACTAGTGTAATCACATTAGATACCAACGGCTATAAGAATTGTGTTGGCCTATATTAGCATGGAATGCGAAGCGGCTTTATCTTACTGAGCGCCACACTGGCGAAAAATGTGTTCGATAGAGGCAGTGTCAGGAGGAAGATGTGAAACATAAACAACGTTGGGCGGGGGCAGTCTGCTGTTTTGTCCTCTTCATTGTGGTGTGCCTTTTCCTGGCGACGCATATGAAGGGCGCTTTTCGGGCTGCCGGGCATCCTGAAATCGGCTTACTGTTTTTCATTCTTCCTGGAGCTGTCGCCAGTTTTTTTTCGCAGCGTAGAGAAGTCCTTAAACCCCTGTTTGGCGCAATGCTGGCAGCACCGTGTTCTATGTTAATTATGCGCCTGTTTTTTTCACCAACACGCTCATTCTGGCAAGAGCTGGCATGGTTATTGAGTGCTGTCTTCTGGTGTGCGCTGGGGGCGTTGTGTTTCTTGTTTATCAGTAGCTTGTTCAAGCCACAACACAGAAAAAATCAATAAAGCCCTCAAACAGAGAGGGCTTATCCGGCAAATCAGGCGTCAAGATTCTCTTTTACCCAGGCTGCAAAATCGGTATAGCCACCGATGTGTTGCTGATCGACAAAAATCTGCGGCACGGTTTCAACGGGCTTCCCGGCCTTCTGTTGTAAATCTTCTTTAGTGATCCCTTCAGCACGAATATCCACATACTGATAGTGAAAATCATCGCGCTCGTTGCTTAATTTTTCTGCCAGATCTTTTGCACGAACGCAGTAAGGGCAACCCGGACGGCCGAAAATAACGGTTTGCATTTTATCTCTCCATTTATCTGTCATGCGTGCATGATCACGCCAAATCTTATTCGCTGAAAGTAGGTTTAACCTGTTGCATTGATTGTGTAAAGCTATAACTGTTAAGCACAATGTGATGAAAGGTTTTAAACTGGCCGCTCACTTTGCAGAGGGAAGCCTATGCGCACGATCGGTAAATTGCCTGACAGTGTGTTGATACTGGAATTTCTCGGAATGATGTTACTGGCTGTGTCGCTGCTGTCGGTAAGCGACTACCTTTCGCTTCCGATGCCGTTTTCTACACCAGAAGCGCAAATTCTGATGATTTTTCTCGGTGTTTTGCTCATGCTTCCCGCTGCGGTGGTGGTTATTCTTCAGGTTGCAAAACGGCTTGCCCCGCAACTGATGAATCGTCCACCAGAATCTTCATGTTCAGAAAGAGAAAAAGATAATGACGCCAACCATTGAACTCATTTGTGGTCATCGCTCCATTCGCCATTTCACTGATGAACCTATCTCCGCTGAACAGCGCGAGGCGATTATCAACAGCGCCCGGGCGACTTCCAGTTCCAGTTTTTTGCAGTGCAGCAGCATTATTCGCATTACTGATAAAGCTCTGCGTAATGAACTGGTAACGCTGACCGGTGGGCAAAAACACGTTGCGCAAGCGGCGGAGTTCTGGGTGTTCTGTGCCGACTTTAACCGCCATTTACAGATTTGCCCGGATGCTCAACTCGGCCTGGCGGAACAGTTGTTACTCGGTGTCGTTGATACGGCGATGATGGCGCAAAACGCCTTAACAGCAGCGGAATCGCTGGGATTGGGCGGTGTATATATCGGCGGCCTGCGCAATAACATTGAAGCAGTGACGGAACTGCTGAAATTGCCGAAGCATGTATTGCCGCTGTTTGGCTTGTGCCTGGGCTGGCCTGCGGATAACCCGGATCTCAAGCCGCGTTTACCGTCCTCTATTTTGGTGCATGAAAACAGCTACCAACCGCTGGATAAAGACATTCTGGCGCAGTATGACGAGCAACTGGCGGAATATTATCTCACCCGTGGTAGCAATAATCGCCGTGATACCTGGAGCGATCATATTCGCCGGACGATTATCAAAGAAAGTCGTCCTTTTATTCTCGATTATTTACATAAACAAGGTTGGGCGACGCGCTAAAACCGTAACGCCGATGTATTATACGCGGGCTTTTGACCAGGTCTGACAGAGAGGTGCAGGGTGAAAATTGCCATATTGTCCCGGGATGGAACGCTCTATTCGTGTAAGCGACTGCGTGAAGCGGCGTTGCAGCGCGGTCACCTGGTTGAAATTCTCGATCCGCTTTCTTGTTACATGAACATTAATCCTGCGGCGTCGTCCATTCATTATAAAGGTCGCAAGCTTCCCCATTTTGATGCGGTGATCCCGCGCATTGGCACCGCCATTACCTTTTATGGAACGGCGGCGCTGCGCCAGTTTGAAATGCTGGGCAGTTATCCGCTAAATGAATCGGTTGCTATTGCCCGTGCGCGTGACAAATTGCGTTCAATGCAATTGCTGGCACGTCAGGGTATTGACCTGCCTGTCACGGGGATAGCGCATTCGCCGGACGATACCAGCGACTTAATCGAGATGGTCGGTGGTGCGCCGCTGGTGGTCAAGCTGGTTGAAGGTACGCAGGGAATTGGTGTGGTGCTGGCGGAGACGCGTCAGGCGGCAGAAAGCGTGATTGATGCATTTCGCGGCCTGAATGCCCATATTCTGGTGCAGGAATATATCAAAGAGGCGCAAGGGCGCGATATTCGCTGTCTGGTCGTCGGTGATGAAGTGGTTGCGGCGATTGAACGGCGGGCGAAAGAAGGCGATTTTCGTTCCAATTTGCATCGTGGTGGCGCGGCAAGCGTCGCAAGTATCACGCCGCAGGAGCGCGAAATCGCCATTAAAGCCGCGCGAACGATGGCGCTGGATGTTGCCGGTGTGGATATTCTGCGTGCAAATCGCGGACCGTTGGTGATGGAGGTAAATGCATCGCCAGGTCTGGAAGGGATAGAAAAAACCACCGGTATCGACATCGCGGGTAAAATGATCCGCTGGATTGAACGCCATGCTACGGCGGAATATTGCTTAAAAACCGGTGGTTAGTCGCAATAACGTGACTGATCATGGTTTTGCCTGCGCTTTTTGCGTAAGCTGTGCCGGTCTTTTTATCGGAAGAGGTTGTACAAAATTATGACATCGCTGGTCGTTCCTGGTCTGGATACGTTGCGTCAATGGCTCGATGACCTGGGGATGAGTTTTTTTGAATGTGATAACTGTCAGGCTCTGCATCTGCCACATATGCAGAATTTCGACGGTGTCTTTGATGCCAAAATCGATCTGATAGATAACACAATCCTGTTTTCTGCTATGGCGGAAGTCAGACCTTCAGCCGTGTTACCGCTGGCGGCGGATTTATCAGCCATCAATGCCAGTTCGCTGACCGTGAAAGCATTTCTTGATATGCAGGATGATAATCTGCCAAAGCTGGTGGTTTGCCAGTCTTTATCCGTTATGCAGGGCGTAACCTATGAACAGTTTGCATGGTTTGTACGTCAGAGCGAAGAGCAGATTTCGATGGTTATCCTTGAAGCCAATGCCCATCAACTGCTGTTACCGACTGATGATGAAGGGCAAAACAACGTTAGCGAAAACTATTTCCTTCACTGATAATTCCTTTTGAGCACGCAGTCGCTGCCGCAGTGGCTGCGCGTTGTAATATTTTCTGCTGATTTTAACCTTTCATTAAAGATTATTTCACTTCCGTTGTGCCGGATTTGCTTTATCACATAGAGCAAATACGCATAAAAATTTGTTAAATGCCGTTTTTTTATTACAGCTATAGTTTCAAACCCTGGCTAAAGTTATTCTTGCAATGCTTTTATATAGCGAGCAATGCTGGCCGGGAGAGAGTCCTCTTTTCTTACACCGCGCCGATAAAAAATATGCACATTTATTGCATATCTTTCAGTGTGACAACTTTTGTTCGTTTGTTAACGAACTTTCAGAAGGAAAGAGATATGACCGGCTTAAATAAAAAATGGCTATCGGGTCTGGTTGCGGGTGCTCTGATGGCTGTCTCTGTCGGCACGCTCGCGGCTGAACAAAAAACACTCCACATTTATAACTGGTCTGATTATATCGCCCCGGATACGGTGGCAAATTTTGAAAAAGAGACCGGTATCAAAGTCGTCTACGATGTTTTTGATTCCAACGAAGTGCTGGAAGGCAAATTAATGGCGGGGAGCACCGGCTTTGATCTTGTCGTTCCATCAGCCAGCTTTCTTGAACGCCAGTTGACTGCCGGTGTGTTCCAGCCGCTGGATAAAAGCAAATTGCCAGAATGGAAGAATCTCGATCCAGAACTGTTGAAACTGGTGGCAAAACACGATCCCGGCAATAAATTTGCCATGCCATATATGTGGGCGACGACTGGCATTGGCTATAACGTCGATAAAGTTAAAGCGGTACTGGGTGAAAATGCGCCTGTCGATAGCTGGGACTTGATCCTCAAACCTGAAAATCTGGAAAAACTGAAAAGCTGCGGCGTCTCTTTCCTCGATGCGCCGGAAGAAGTTTTTGCTACCGTGCTGAATTATCTCGGCAAAGATCCGAACAGTACCAAAGCAGATGATTACACCGGACCGGCTACCGACTTACTGTTGAAACTGCGCCCGAATATTCGCTATTTCCACTCCTCTCAGTACATAAACGATCTGGCAAACGGTGATATCTGCGTCGCTATCGGCTGGGCGGGTGATGTCTGGCAGGCGTCAAACCGTGCGAAGGAAGCGAAGAATGGCGTAAATGTCTCTTTCTCGATTCCGAAAGAAGGGGCGATGGCATTCTTTGATGTATTCGCCATGCCTGCCGACGCCAAAAATAAAGACGAAGCGTATCAGTTCCTGAATTACCTGCTACGCCCGGATGTAGTAGCGCATATCTCCGACCATGTGTTCTATGCCAACGCCAACAAAGAAGCGACGCCGCTGGTAAGCGCGGAAGTGCGTGATAACCCGGGGATTTATCCTCCGGCAGACGTTCGCGGCAAAATGTTCACACTGCAAGTGCAGGACCCGAAAATTGACCGAGTGCGCACCCGCGCCTGGACTAAAGTGAAGAGCGGAAAATAATCCGCAGCCGTAGATGCCGGACGGGCGCGCCAGTCCCTCCGGCAATTTGCACCATCATGGTGCGCTTGCACACCTTAAATGCCGGAGAGCAGCCGTGAATGACGCTATCCCTCGCCCACAGGCGAAAAGTCGGAAGTCGCTGACACCACTATTAGAAATCCGCAATTTGACCAAATCTTACGATGGTCAACATGCGGTCGATGATGTCAGTCTGACCATTTATAAAGGCGAAATCTTTGCACTGCTGGGCGCATCTGGCTGTGGCAAGTCCACACTGCTGCGTATGCTGGCAGGTTTCGAACAGCCTTCTGCCGGGCAGATTATGCTTGATGGCGTTGATTTGTCACAGGTGCCGCCTTATCTGCGCCCCATCAATATGATGTTCCAGTCCTATGCGCTGTTTCCGCATATGTCCGTGGAACAGAACATCGCCTTTGGCCTGAAACAGGACAAGTTACCAAAAGCGGAAATTGCCAGCCGGGTCAACGAGATGCTCGGGTTGGTGCATATGCAGGAGTTCGCCAAACGCAAACCGCATCAACTTTCCGGCGGTCAACGCCAGCGTGTGGCGCTGGCCCGAAGCCTTGCCAAGCGCCCAAAACTTCTGCTGCTTGATGAACCGATGGGCGCGCTGGATAAAAAACTACGTGACCGGATGCAGCTTGAAGTGGTGGATATTCTCGAGCGTGTCGGCGTGACCTGTGTGATGGTCACCCACGATCAGGAAGAGGCGATGACCATGGCGGGGCGTATTGCCATTATGAATCGCGGTAAATTTGTCCAGATTGGCGAGCCGGAAGAAATTTATGAGCACCCGACCACCCGCTACAGCGCCGAGTTTATTGGTTCAGTTAACGTCTTTGAAGGGCTGCTAAAAGAGCGCCAGGAAGACGGACTATTGCTCTATTCGCCGGGGCTGGTGCATCCGTTGAAAGTCGATCCGCAGGCGTCAGTGGTCGATAACGTGCCGGTGCATGTGGCGCTGCGTCCGGAAAAAATCATGCTCTGTGACGAACCGCCTACTGATGGCTGCAATTTTGCGGTGGGAGAGGTGACACATATTGCCTATCTCGGTGATTTGTCTGTTTATCATGTTCGCCTGAAAAGTGGGCAGATGATCAGCGCTCAGTTACAAAACGCCCATCGTCATCGTAAAGGGCTGCCGACCTGGGGCGATGAAGTCCGTTTATGTTGGGAAGTGGACAGTTGTGTGGTGCTGACGGTTTAAGGAGCAAAGATGAGTACACTTGAACCTCCTGTCCAGCCGGGCGGGTTGAAACTGTGGCTTACGCAGTGGCAGATGAAGCACGGGCGTAAACTGGTGATTGCGCTGCCGTATATCTGGTTGATTTTGCTGTTTCTGCTGCCATTTCTTATCGTCTTTAAAATAAGTCTGGCAGAGATGGCGCGCGCCATTCCCCCTTACACCGAACTGATGGAATGGGCGGATGGGCAACTGTCGATCACCCTCAACCTTGGTAATTTCCTGCAGCTAACCGACGATCCGCTCTATTTCGATGCTTATCTCCAGTCGTTACAGGTAGCGGCGATTTCGACCGTTTGTTGCTTATTGCTCGGCTACCCGCTGGCGTGGGCGGTGGCGCACAGTAAGCCTTCAACCCGTAATATCTTATTGCTGCTGGTGATCCTGCCGTCGTGGACTTCGTTTTTGATCCGCGTTTACGCCTGGATGGGGATCCTGAAAAACAACGGTGTATTGAATAATTTCCTGCTGTGGCTGGGCGTTATCGATCAACCGCTGACCATTCTGCATACCAATCTGGCAGTTTATATCGGCATTGTTTACGCCTATGTGCCGTTTATGGTGTTGCCGATCTACACCGCGTTAACCCGCATCGATTATTCGCTGGTAGAGGCGGCACTGGATCTCGGCGCGCGACCGCTGAAAACGTTCTTCACCGTCATTGTGCCACTGACCAAAGGCGGGATTATCGCCGGATCGATGTTGGTTTTCATTCCGGCGGTTGGTGAGTTTGTGATCCCGGAACTGCTCGGCGGCCCGGACAGTATTATGATCGGACGCGTCCTGTGGCAGGAGTTCTTCAATAACCGCGACTGGCCGGTGGCCTCAGCGGTGGCGATCATCATGTTATTGCTGCTGATTGTGCCAATTATGTGGTTCCACAAATATCAGCAAAAAAGCGTGGGGGAGCACGGATGAATAATTTACCGGTCGTTCGTTCTCCCTGGCGGATTGTGATTTTGCTGCTGGGTTTCACCTTTCTCTATGCGCCGATGCTGATGCTGGTTATCTATTCGTTTAACAGTTCGAAACTGGTGACGGTGTGGGCCGGTTGGTCAACGCGCTGGTACGGCGAATTATTGCGTGACGATGCGATGATGAGTGCGGTCGGGTTAAGTCTGACTATTGCCGCCTGTGCGGCGACCGCGGCGGCGATCCTCGGGACTATTGCGGCGGTCGTGCTGGTACGGTTTGGACGGTTTCGTGGCTCAAATGGCTTTGCCTTTATGATCACCGCGCCGCTTGTCATGCCGGATGTGATAACTGGTCTGTCGTTGTTGTTATTGTTCGTTGCCCTTGCTCATGCCATTGGCTGGCCAGCCGATCGCGGCATGTTGACTATCTGGCTGGCGCACGTAACTTTCTGTACGGCGTATGTGGCGGTCGTTATTTCTTCACGTTTGCGGGAACTGGATCGCTCGATAGAAGAAGCGGCGATGGATCTCGGTGCGATGCCGCTGAAAGTATTTTTCGTGATTACGCTGCCGATGATCATGCCGGCAATCATTTCTGGTTGGTTGCTTGCTTTTACTCTGTCGCTCGATGACCTGGTGATTGCCAGTTTTGTTTCCGGACCCGGTGCCACCACATTGCCTATGTTGGTTTTTTCCAGTGTGCGGATGGGGGTGAATCCGGAGATTAACGCCCTGGCGACGTTGATCCTCGGGGCGGTAGGAATTATCGGATTTATCGCCTGGTATTTAATGGCGCGTGCAGAAAAGCAGCGGATACGCGATATCCAGCGTGCAAGACGTGGCTGAAGACACTAAAATTTGCCAACCTGGCTACATAATGCCGCGCATGTCGCGGCATTGTTTTCATGGAAGACGAAACGTTGGGATTTTTTAAGAAAACATCTTCATCACATGCTCGCCTGAATGTGCCTGCGCTGGTGCAGGTGGCGGCGCTCGCCATTATTATGATCCGTGGTCTCGACGTGCTGATGATTTTCAATACGCTGGGCGTTCACGGTATTGGCGAATTCATTCATCGTAGCGTACAAACCTGGAGTTTAACGCTGGTCTTTTTAAGCAGCCTGGCGCTGGTTTTTATTGAAATCTGGTGTGCGTTTTCGCTGGTGAAAGGCTGTAGCTGGGCGCGCTGGCTGTATCTGCTGACACAAATTACGGCTGCCAGTTATCTGTGGGCGGCTTCACTCGGTTATGGTTATCCTGAGCTGTTCAGCATTCCCGGTGAATCAAAACGCGAAATCCTCCATAGCCTGATGCTGCAGAAGCTGCCGGATATGCTCATCCTGTTGTTGCTATTCGTTCCCGCTACCAGTCGGCGGTTCTTCCAGTTGCAATAATGTGTATAATCGTCGCCCCTGATGATGTGAAGGTCAATGTATGCAGTGCGCACTTTACGACGCGGGTCGCTGTCGTTCCTGTCAGTGGATAACGCAGCCGATTCCAGAGCAACTCTCCGCTAAAACCGCCGATCTTAAAAATCTGCTGACCGATTTTCCGGTTGCGGAGTGGTGCGCGCCGGTGTCTGGCCCCGAACAAGGGTTTCGTAATAAAGCCAAAATGGTGGTGAGTGGCAGCGTTGAAAAGCCACTGCTCGGAATGCTACACCGCGACGGCACGCCGGAAGATCTTTGCGACTGTCCGCTTTATCCTGCCTCATTTGCGCCCGTTTTTGCGGCGCTAAAACCGTTTATTGCCCGCGCCGGGCTGACGCCGTACAACGTGGCACGTAAGCGTGGCGAACTGAAATACATTCTGCTGACTGAAAGCCAGACTGATGGCGGCATGATGCTGCGTTTTGTGCTGCGCTCGGAAACCAAGCTGGCGCAACTGCGTAAGGCGCTACCGTGGCTACAGGCACAACTGCCGCAGCTCAACGTCATTACCGTCAATATTCAGCCAGTACATATGGCGATTATGGAAGGGGAGACGGAGATCTACCTGACCGAACAACAGGCGCTGGCAGAGCGTTTTAATAACGTACCGTTGTGGATCCGTCCGCAAAGTTTCTTCCAGACCAATCCGGCAGTTGCCAGCCAGCTTTATGCCACCGCGCGCGATTGGGTGCAGCAACTACCGGTAAACCATATGTGGGATCTGTTTTGCGGTGTTGGCGGTTTTGGTTTGCATTGTGCGACGCCAGAAATGCAGTTAACGGGGATTGAAATTGCACCAGAAGCGATTGCTTGTGCGAAACAGTCTGCTGCTGAGCTGGGCTTAACGCGTTTGCAATTTCAGGCGCTGGACTCCACTCAGTTTGCCACCGCGCAAGGCGAAGTGCCGGAACTGGTGCTGGTTAATCCACCGCGTCGCGGCATTGGAAAGCCACTGTGTGACTATCTCTCAACGATGGCACCGCGTTTTATTATTTACTCCAGTTGTAACGCTCAAACGATGGCGAAAGATATTCGCGAACTGCCTGGTTATCGCATTGAGCGGGTACAGCTTTTCGATATGTTCCCGCACACCGCGCATTATGAAGTGCTGACGCTGTTGGTGAAGCAATAAAAAAGCCGCGGCTGCGGCTTCAGATTGTTGACCAGATGCGCTTTGTTCATGCCGGATGCGGGGTGAACACCTTATGCAACCTACAAAATCTTGCGAAATCAATATATTGTAGAGTCAATGTAGGCCAGATAAACGTAGCGCATCAGGCCATCTTACTTTTGTCATCAGTCTCAATTACTGCGGGAACCATTGATCACTGATTTTCTGATACGTACCGTCGGCTTTAACGGCTGCCAGTGCGTTATTCAGTTTCTCCAGCAGAGCTTTGTTATCCGGACGAACAGCGATGCCCAGGCCGGTGCCGAAGTACTGCGGATCGGTCACTTTCTCAGTCGCAACGCCCAGTTGTGGATTGGTTTTCAGCCATTCATTAACTACCGCTGTGTCACCAAATACACCATCGATACGGCCATTTTTCAGGTCGATAAATGCATTCTGATAGCTGTCATAAGAGACGGTTTTCACTTCCGGATGCTGATCCTGAATATATTTCTGGTGGGTGGTGCCGTTTTCCATACCAATACGTTTACCTTTCAAATCGGCAAAAGTCTTATAGGTATCTTTTTTGGCAATCACGACGGCAGAGTTTTCGTAGTATGGCGTGGTAAAGGCCACCTGTTTGCTGCGCTCTGGTGTGATGTCCATCCCGGAAATCACGGCGTCATATTTCCTGAATTTTAGTGACGGGATCAGGCTGTCGAAAGCGTGATTAGTAAAAGTACATTCTGCCTGCATTTGTTTGCATAACGCTTTTGCCAGATCGATATCAAAGCCGACGATCTCATTATTAGCACCTATAGATTCAAAGGGGGGATAGGTAGCTGATACGCCAAAATTGATTTTCTCTGCGGCAGAAGCGCCGAAAGTAAAGGAAGCAAGTAATGCGGCAAGAACTAACTTTTTCATGATGGAACTCCCGTCTGTCAATCTTATGTTTATTGGCTGTGTCTGCGGCATGGGTTAACAATGCCATTAAGTGAATTTATATGCAATAAATATGATTAAATAATTCAAAATAGATAAAAAAAGACGGACAACTTAGTAGGTTGCCCGTCTTCATTATAAGGGTTTATGCAATATGTGGGTTCTGTGCTGGTGTCTGATGCGATGCTTGCGCGTCTTATCAGACCTACAAATTATTCTGCGAATGTAGGCCGGATAAGGCGTTCACGCCGCATCCGGCATTAGCACGTTATCAATGCAGCCACATTAATTCCGGCGCTCGAACGCCAGCGCTTTACGCTCGATCAGGCGCATCATCAACGTCAGCAGGCCGTTAACGATCAGGTAAATAATCCCCGCCGCGCCAAACACCATCACATCGTAGGTGCGTCCGTACAGCAACTGGCTGTATCCCATCACTTCCATCAGCGTAATGGTGTAAGCCAGCGAGGTACTTTTAAACACCAGCACCACTTCGTTGGAATAAGAAGAGAGCGAGCGTTTAAATGCATACGGCAGCAGGATCGCCAGCGTATCTTTTTTACTCATCCCCAGGGCGCTACAGGATTGCCACTGACCTTCCGGGATCGCACGAATTGCTCCGTAAAACAGTTGCGTGGTATACGCGGCACTATTCAGCGACAACGCAATCAGTGCACACAACCACGGTTCCGACAGCAAATGCCACAGCGCCGGATACTCCTGCAACGTCGGGAACTGGCCCGGTCCGTAGTAAATCAGGAAGATCTGCACCAGCAGCGGCGTACCGGTAAACAGTGTGATGTAACCCCGCACCAGCCACACCAGCACCGGTGTTTTCAGCGTCAGGACGATGGTAAAAATTAACGCCAGAATCAGCGCCACAATCAGCGAGGCGACCGTCAGCGTCAGGCTGGTATGCAGCCCTTTCATCAGTTCAGGTAAATACTCAAGCATCAGCCAGGTCTCCGCTCAAAACGTGTCGCGCGCAGATCAATGCGTTTGAGAATGTACTGGCTCAACAGGGTAATCACCAGGTAAATCGCCGCCGCCACAATGTACCAGGTAAATGGTTCCTGGGTACGGGTGGCGATGCTTTTGGTTTGCAGCATTAAATCATTCACACTAATCAAACTGACCAGCGCGGTATCTTTCAGCAGTACCAACCACTGGTTGCCGAGACCAGGCAGCGCATGACGCCACATCTGCGGCATCACCAGACGGAAAAATATAGCCGATTTCGACAGCCCCAGCGCCTGACCAGACTCCCACTGACCCACCGGCACCGCTTTCAGTGCACCGCGTAGGGTTTGCGAGGCATAGGCAGCATACAGCAGGGACAGGGCGATCACCCCGCAGAGGAACGGGCTAACGTCGAAGTTCTCTATGTCCATCTGCACCGGGATCTGTACGAACCCAAGGTTGATGGTGAAGCCATCCGAAAGTGTCAGTAGTAGCTGCGAAGAACCAAAATAGATAAACAGCACTACCAGAATTTCTGGCAGGCCGCGCAGAATCGTTACCAGCGCCGAACCTGCCCACGCGACAGGACGCCATTTTGCTGACTCCCACACCGCGAAGAACATCGCCAGCGCCAGACCGACAATCAATGCACAAACGGCAAGGCCGACGGTCATCCCGGCGGCGCTTGCTAAAGGAAAAAATTCATTCATCAGGAATTACTTCTGGAACCATTTGTTGTAGATGGTTTCGTAAGTGCCATCTTTCTTCACTTTTTCCAGCGCAGCGTTGAATTTCTGCTGCAGTTCAGTGTTGCCCTGACGTACCGCAATACCGAGGCCAGTACCGAAGTAATCTTTATCGGTCACTTTGTCGCCAACTGGTGCCAGTTTGGGATTATTGTTCAGCCATTCGGTTACCACTGCGGTGTCACCGAATACGCCGTCAATACGGCCATTTTGTAGATCCAGTTTCGCGTTCTGGTAGCTGTCATATGGAACAGTGGTGATTTCCGGATGTTTATCCATAATGAATTTCTGGTGCGTCGTCCCGTTCTGCACGCCGACTTTTTTGCCTTTCAGTTGATCAACGCTGGTGTATTTGCCTTGCTGACCAACAAACAGTGCAGAGTTGTCATAGTACGGGGTGGTGAACAGTACCTGTTTTTCACGCTCAGGAGTGATATCCATACCCGCCATAACGGCGTCCACACGACGGAATTTCAGACTCGGGATCAGGCTGTCAAACGCCTGGTTAGAGAAAGTACAGGTCGCATCGATCTCTTTACACAACGCCTGCGCCAGGTCAACGTCAAACCCGACGATCTGGTTATTCGCATCCATCGATTCAAACGGAGGATAGGATGCTTCGGTAGCAAAACGAATGGTTTCAGCGGCTGTGGCGGAAAGACTAAAACCTGCAATTAACGCGGCAATCAGAACTTTTTTCATTGTCGTTATCCCGAATCTTAGTGAGAGAGATAGTTTTTAAATGCTTCGGTTTGCGGCTCGGTAAAACAGCTCGCGTCGCCTTGCTCTACGATGTGACCGTTTTCCATATACACCACACGGCTGGCGGTTTTACGCGCGACTTCAACTTCGTGGGTGACGATCACCTGGGTAATGTTGGTTTCCGCCAGTTCACGAATGATACTGACGATTTGCGCTGTAATTTCCGGGTCCAGTGCGGCGGTCGGCTCATCAAACAGCAACACCTGCGGTTCCATCATCAGCGCTCGGGCGATAGCAACACGTTGTTGCTGGCCACCAGAAAGGTGCAGTGGATAACGATCGCTATAAGGTTTGAGACGCAGACGTTCCAGCAGTTTTTCTGCACGAGCCAGCGCCTGATCTTTACTCAAGCCGAGTACGCGGCAGGGTGCTTCGATCAAGTTTTGCTGCACGGTGAGATGTGGCCACAGATTGTATTGCTGAAACACCATGCCAACGTTACGACGCAGGTCGCGAATCGCTTTGTCAGACGGTGTTTTGGTGAAATCGAAATGATTGCCTGCAATGTTGAGCGTACCGGAGCGCGGCATCTCAAGCAGATTGAGTACACGCAGCAGCGAGCTTTTCCCCGCGCCGCTGGGGCCAAGTAACACCAGCGTTTCGCCCTGCGGGCAATCCAGCGTGATATCGAACAGCGCCTGATGTGCGCCGTAGAAGCAATTAATGCCGTTTAATTGAATACTCATTGACTCTCGTATACTGGCAGTCTGATAGCTATTGAGGTCGAAGATAGTACCTTTGACAGAATAATTATGCAATATTTCTGCTTTAAAAGTTAAAAGCAAAGCACATTATTCACTAAACATAGCACAAAATAACGAGGGTGATGGGCGGCGAGCATAAATGTCGGCATTCCTCGCAGAATGCCGGACAATTTATGGGGGTTATAATCTGATCAAGGGATTAACGGTTCTCAACGGACTGACGTAATGTTCCCGCTTTGGCGTGAACGCTGCCACCTAAATAGCGCACATCATCGATAACCCAACATTGCCCCTCCTGAATCATCAATACTTCATCCTGCCAGCTCTGATCGCCTTGTTTCAGATCTACGCGCAGCGGAATATTGCGCGCATCGCGATTCGGGATGGTCGATGCGCTGGCGACTCGGGCGCTATCAGGCAAGGTAGTACGGCTGGAGAACGGATCGCTGCTTAACAATTCGCGATGGTTGTTATCGCGGTTGGCATCGCTGAGCAGTGCCGCCAGTTTATCGCTCAAATACGGGCGCAGAGCGGTAATGTCGTTACTGCGATGCTGAATACGGTAGTCATAGAATTGCTGAGCCACGCTGTCAGGGCCGCCCTGGACGCAAGAACCTGTGCGAGTGCCATTGTCTTTATAGGCTGGCGTAACGGTGGTACAAGCACTGAGTAACAGTGCGCAAGGGATAAGCATGGTCAATTTGCTGTAGCGCATAATGATTTCCTTATAAGCGAACACCTTGAAAGCGTTCTACGATAATAATGATATCCTTTCAATAATAGCGTATCAGTCCGATAATGCTTTTGAGATCGAAGGCTTAGCAAACAAGGAGATCGGTCATGCAATTTTCCACAACCCCAACACTTGAAGGTCAGACCATCGTTGAATATTGCGGTGTGGTGACGGGCGAAGCGATTTTAGGTGCCAATATTTTTCGCGATTTCTTTGCGGGCATCCGCGATATCGTCGGCGGACGCTCCGGGGCTTACGAAAAAGAACTGCGTAAAGCACGGGAGATTGCGTTTGAAGAGTTAGGCGATCAGGCACGGGCGCTGGGTGCTGACGCAGTGGTCGGCATTGATATCGACTATGAAACGGTCGGGCAAAACGGCAGTATGCTGATGGTCAGCGTCAGCGGAACAGCGGTGAAAACGCGTCGATGAGAAGAATCTTCTGGCTGGTTGCTGCGGTTCTGTTACTGGCAGGGTGCGCAGGAGAAAAAGGAATTGTTGAGAAGGAGGGATACCAGCTCGATACCCGACGTCAGGCACAGGCAGCGTATCCTCGTATCAAAGTGTTGGTGATCCATTACACTGCAGATGACTTCGATTCTTCGCTGGCGACACTGACCGATAAGCAGGTCAGCTCGCATTATCTGGTGCCTGCCGTGCCGCCGCGTTACAACGGCAAACCACGTATCTGGCAACTGGTGCCGGAACAGGAACTGGCCTGGCATGCGGGGATCAGCGCCTGGCGCGGAGCAACACGAATTAACGACACCTCTATTGGTATTGAGTTGGAAAATCGTGGCTGGCAAAAATCGGCGGGGGTGAAATATTTTGCGCCGTTTGAACCGGCGCAGATTCAGGCGCTCATTCCACTGGCGAAAGAGATTATCGCCCGCTATCACATCAAACCAGAGAATGTGGTGGCACATGCGGATATAGCCCCACAGCGCAAGGACGATCCTGGCCCGTTATTTCCGTGGCAGCAACTGGCGCAGCAGGGGATTGGTGCCTGGCCGGATGCATCGCGCGTTAGCTTTTATCTGGCCGGACGCGCACCACACACGCCGGTAGAAACAGCATCGTTACTGGAGCTTTTGGCGCGCTACGGCTATGACGTAAAACCTGAAATGACGCCGCGCGAGCAGCAGCGAGTCATTATGGCGTTTCAGATGCACTTCCGCCCGACGTTATATAACGGCGAAGCGGATGCAGAAACTCAGGCGATTGCCGAAGCCCTACTGGAGAAATACGGCCAGGACTAGCGCGGCAGTTTTCCGTGGTCGCGCAGCCAGGCAGCAGTTTGCTCGATACCTTCATCCAGCGAGATGACCGGCTGATACCCCAGCTCCTCCTGTGCTCGCGTAATATCCAGCGTAAAGTCAAAATTCAACTTGGAGACGCCGTAATGGGTTAGCGGCGGCTCTTTTGCTGACTTGCGTCCTAAACGCTCCATACTGCGGGCAATCATATCCAGCATCGGGTAAGGTACCGAACGGATACGGCAATCAATATTCAGTTCGTCGATCAATTTCTGCACGATACTGCGCAGAGTGCGATGTTCGCCGTTGGTAATGTTATACGCACGACCAGAAGGCAGTTTATCGCACGCTTCCTGGCTCGCCAGCCACATAGCGTGCACCGCATTTTCATAGTAAGTCATATCGACCAGTGCGCTGCCGCCGTGGGGTAACAGGATGCTGCCGTAGTGGTGCATCATATGCGCCAGACGGGGAATAAAGACTTTATCGTGCGGCCCAAACAGGCTTTGTGGGCGCAGAATGGTAAAGCGCGTTTGTGGATTTGTCTGCGAAAGCATATTGATGACCTCTTCACTGGCGGCTTTGCTGCGGGCAAATTCGTTGGCGAAGCGGTGCGGACGAAAATCTTCTTTGATGTCGCGGTGGTGGTGGTAATCGAAGTACAGTGACGGTGAAGAGATATGAATAAAATTACGTACGCCCCAGGCGACAGCCCATTCACCCAGGCGGCGAGTGGCGCGAACGTTTGCCAGATCGAAAGCCTGCTGCGTTCCCCACGGCGAGGTAAAGCTGGAACAGTGCCACAGCGTATCAATGCCTGCGAGCATTACTTTTGCCTGCGATGAGACCAGTTCAGTCAGATCCGCCTGGACAAACTCTGCGCCTATTTTCTCCAGCAATTTACCCATCGCTTCATTGCGACCGGTCGCTCTTACGCTGATGCCTTTTCGGCATAAAAATTCAACCGCGTTTCGACCTAAGCCGCTGGTGGCGCCGGTAACCAGTACCTTCATATCATTCCACTGTTGTTGATAAAAACGACGTGCGCATTCTTCCGTGATTTCATCCTTGATGCAATGGGAAACATGAAAGAATAACGCAGGTTTTTTTCGATTAATCTGTGCTTTGTTCTGCCAGTCTGGCGATTCGTTTTGCCATCCCGCGAAAAATAAACAGATGTGCGGGGATCATGAACAGCCAGTAAAACAGCCCTGGCATCCCGTGCGGGTGCCAGAAAGCGCGGACATCAATAGTGCGATAGTCGCCTTTATCTTCGAGAGTAAAACAAAGCCGCCCAAGTCCTGGCGCTTTCATACCAAACAATAAGGTAAGCTGTTTTTCAGGCTCGACGACAATCACTTTCCAGCTATCCACCGCATCGCCGGTTTGCAAATATTCTCGCTCGGGGCGACCTTTCGCCAGTTTGTGACCTATTGCGCGGTCCATCAACGCCCGGGTCTGCCACAAAATATTGCCAAAGAAGTAACGTTCTTTACCGCCGATTTGATTCACTACCCGCCATAAAGCCTGAAGGCTGGCGGAGGTTTTAACGGTATAACCCGCCTGTTTGGCGAAATAACCGTATTCTGGTCGCCAGCGGGCAAAGGCCTGAGTGTCATATCCCCAGTCGCTGGAGTTGGCGAGCTTTTCTTCCTCTCTCAACGTGCGACGCACAGCGTCATCAAAAGCGATCAGCGGTTGTGGAATGAGCGCGCGTAAGGCGGTGTCATCCGCCAGCAGATCGTGTTTCAGTCCCTGAATCAACGCACTTGCGGTGGTGGACGGTACGGAGGTAATCACATTGAGAAACCACACCGAAATCCAGCGGGTGGGGAAAGGGATGGGGATTAACCCGCGGTGTTTGCCGCTCACGCTCATAAAATGTTCAAACTGCTGTTGATAGCTGAGCACCTGTGGTCCGGCGGCTTCGAATACCCGATGTTCGCAGGCCGGATGGTCTAACAGCGCCACCAGATAGTGCAGCAGGTTTTCCAGCGCGATGGGTGTGGTACGTGAACGAACCCAGCGCGGTGGTGTTAGCACTGGCAGGTTGTAAACCATATCGCGCATGACTTCGAACGCCGCTGACCCGGCTCCGACGATAATTCCGGCACGCAATTCAGTAACAGGCACATCGGCTTCACGCAAAATATCCGCCGTGGCCTGACGGGCGCGCAGATGATCCGATTGCTCATGGGGCGGAGCCTGCAATGAACTAAGAAAGATGACTTGCTTAACCGGCACTTCACGCAGCGCATCACGGACGTTGAGAGCAACCTGGCGTTCCTGAGCGATAAAATCACCGCCTTCGCCCATGCTGTGCACCAGAAAATAGACGGTATCAACATCTTTTAACAGAGCCGTAAGGTTGTCCGGCCAGCTAAGATCGACTTTATGGCAACTGACATTAGCCAGTTGTAGCTTTGTAAGCCTGTCGACATGACGTGCCGCCGCCAGGATCTGATGCCCTTGCTGGTTGAGTGTGCGCACCAGATGCTGACCAATGTAGCCACTGGCACCGAGAACTAAAATGCGTTGCGGCACGTCTCGCTCCTTAACGCGTCAGGAAAGCGCGCCAGTGGGCGGCGACTTCAGCCAGTTGTTCACGCGAGACGTCGAGATGTGTTACCAGGCGAACAATCGGTGAGGCGTTAATCAGCACGTTTCTCGCTTTCATGTATTCACCCAACGCAGCAGCATTTTCTTCCCCGACGCGAACAAACAGCATATTGGTGTCCTGGCGCATCACATCAGCGCCCGCTTCACGCAGTTGCTCTGCCATCCAGGCGGCATTGTCGTGGTCTTCCTGTAAACGCGCGACGTTATTTTTCAGCGCATACATCCCGGCGGCCGCCAGGATCCCGGACTGACGCATCCCGCCACCGGTCATTTTCCGCCAGCGGATGGCTCGTTTAATGTAATCACGATTGCCTACCAGTAGCGAACCTACCGGCGTACCAAGACCTTTCGACAGACATATGGTGAACGAATCACAATATTGCGTGATCGCTTTCAGTTCGCAGCCATAAGCCACCACGGCGTTAAAGATGCGAGCGCCGTCAACGTGCAGCGCCAGATTGCGCTCGCGGGTAAATTCCCATGCCTGTTTCAGGTATTCACGCGGTAGTACTTTGCCGTTGTGGGTGTTTTCCAGACTAAGCAACTTTGTGCGGGCGAAGTGGATATCGTCAGGTTTGATTTTCATCGCCACTTTATCCAATGGCAGCGTGCCGTCGGTAGCCGCATCGATAGGTTGCGGCTGAATGCTGCCCAGCACCGCAGCACCACCGGCTTCAAACAAATAGTTATGTGCTGCCTGACCGACAATATACTCTTCGCCGCGTTCGCAGTGACTGAGCAGAGCGACCAGGTTGGCCTGGGTGCCGGTAGGCAGAAAAATGGCGGCTTCTTTACCGGAAAGCTCTGCCGCGTAGTCCTGCAGAGCATTAACGGTAGGGTCGTCTCCATAAACGTCGTCCCCAACCGGGGCGGCCATCATCGCTTCTAGCATGGCGCGGCTCGGTCGGGTAACGGTATCACTGCGTAAATCAATCATGGCATGTCCTTATTATGACGGGAAATGCCACCCTTTTTACCTTAGCCAGTTTGTTTTCGCCAGTTCGATCACTTCATCACCGCGTCCGCTAATGATCGCCCGCAACATATACAGGCTAAAACCTTTGGCCTGTTCGAGTTTAATCTGCGGTGGGATTGCTAACTCTTCTTTCGCGACGACCACATCCACCAGTACAGGACCGTCGATGGAGAAGGCGCGTTGCAGGGCTTCGTCGATTTCAGCGGCTTTCTCTACGCGGATGCCCGTAATACCGCACGCTTCGGCAATGCGGGCAAAGTTGGTGTCGTGCAGTTCAGTGCCATCTGTCAGGTAACCACCAGCTTTCATCTCCATCGCCACAAAGCCCAGCACGCTGTTGTTAAAGACGATGATTTTCACCGGTAGTTTCATCTGTACCACCGAGAGGAAATCGCCCATTAACATACTAAAACCGCCATCACCGCACATGGCGACTACCTGACGTTCTGGCTCGGTTGCCTGCGCGCCCAGCGCCTGCGGCATGGCGTTAGCCATCGAACCGTGGTTAAACGAACCTAACAAGCGACGCTTACCGTTCATTTTCAGATAACGCGCAGCCCATACCGTTGGTGTGCCGACGTCACAGGTAAAGATGGCATCATCGGCAGCAAAATGGCTAATTTGCTGAGCCAGATATTGCGGGTGAATCGCTTTCTCGCTCGGTTTGGCTAAATCGTCCAGCCCTTTACGGGCATCGCGGTAATCTTCCAGCGCTTTATCCAGGAACTTGCGATCGGTTTTTTCTTCCAGCAATGGCAGAAGTGCTCGCAGGGTTGATTTGATATCGCCCACCAGCGCCATATCCACCTTGCTGTGTGCGCCAATGCTGGCAGGATTGACATCGATCTGAATAATTTTGGCATCGGTCGGGTAGAACGCGCGGTAGGGGAATTGGGTGCCGAGCAGCACTAAAGTGTCGGCATTCATCATGGTATGAAAACCCGATGAGAAACCGATTAAGCCGGTCATTCCGACATCATACGGATTATCGTATTCGACATGTTCTTTACCACGCAGAGCATGGATGATTGGCGCTTTAATTTTCCCGGCAAACTCTACTAACTCTTTATGCGCGCCCGCGCAGCCGCTGCCGCACATCAGTGCAATATTTCTGGAGTAACGCAGTAGTTGCGCCAGCTTGCGTAACTCTTCTTCTTCCGGCGTCACTATTGGCAGTGGCGCGTGATACCAGTGGGTGGTTGCCCCTTCTGGCGCAGGTTTTAACGCCACATCGCCCGGTAAAACGACCACCGAAACGCCACGGTTAAGCACCGCTTTGCGCATGGCGATCGCCAGTACTTGCGGGATCTGCTCCGGGCTGGAAACCAGCTCGCAATAGTGACTACATTCGCGGAATAACTCTTGCGGGTGGGTCTCCTGAAAATAACCGCTACCAATTTCGCTGGAAGGAATATGGGCGGCAATCGCCAGTACCGGAACGTGATTACGATGACAGTCGAACAGGCCGTTGATTAAGTGCAGGTTGCCTGGCCCACACGATCCGGCGCAGACCGCCAGTTCTCCTGAAAGCTGGGCTTCAGCGCCAGCGGCAAAGGCCGCGACTTCTTCATGGCGGGTGGACATCCACTCGATAGTGCCCATACGATTAAGGCTGTCGCTGAGGCCGTTAAGCGAGTCGCCCGTCACTCCCCAGATACGTTTCACCCCAGCCGATTCGAGCGTTTTAGCGATATAAGCTGCAACCGTTTGTTTCATGGTTTTCCGTCTCCTGAATGTGATAACGGTTACAAGTTTAGTTCATCTGACGGAGAGGGAAGGGATGGGAGAAAAAGGGGGCACTAACAGTTAAATTGCCCGATGACAGGAATATCATCGGGCATAATGCGATTACGCGAGAACCATATCTCCCTGCGGATGGCAGGAACAGGCCAGCACGTAACCCTCAGCGATTTCGGCGTCAGTCAGCGTCATGGTGCTGCTCACCGTGTATTCGCCAGAAATTACTTTTGTTTTACAGCAGCCGCAAACACCCGCACGACAGGCGGCGACGACCGGAACTTTATTGCTTTCCAGCGCCTCCAGCAGCGTGGTGCCAACCGGGGCATAAAATTCTTGTGCCGGTTGTAATTTGGTGAATTTCAGACCACTGGTCGCAGCGTCCGCCACCGGCGTGAAGAACTTCTCTTTAAAGAAGCGTGTTACGCCAAGTGCTTTCACTTCCTGTTCCACCCAATCCATATACGGAGCCGGGCCACAGGTCATCACGGTACGCGAAGCCAGGTCAGGAACGCTTTCCAGCAGTTCGCGAGTCAGGCGACCAGCGATAAAGCCCTCGCTGACGTTATTTTCTGCCACCAGCGTCACCGGATAGTTGCGCCATTCGTCGGCAAAAATGACATCCTGCGGTGTGCGCACGTTGTAGATCACCTGTACATCGGCCTGCGGACGATTTTTCGCCAGCCAGCGACGCATCGACATAATTGGTGTGACACCGCAGCCTGCTGCCAGTAACAGGAATTTCTCTTCTGTTTTATCGTCGCAGGTAAATTCCCCCATCGCATCCGAAAGCCAGAGATAGTCACCGCGTTTCACCTCGCGAGTCAGCCACTGGGAGCCGACACCGTCATCAATCCGCCGCACGGTCAGGGTGATGTATTCACTCACGCCTGGCGTGGAGGAAATGGTATACGCACGCAGCGTTTCTGCTGAGTTACGCACGCTGACCAGCGCATATTGCCCGGCGCGATACGGATAGTAATCGTGGCAAATCAGGGAAAGCGTCCACACATCCGGTGTTTCTTGCTTAATGTGATGAACCTGCATCCGCCACGGGCATTGATTCGTTGGCATCGTCATCGATAAACTCCTTACGCGCTCAACAGTTGCTTCATGTCTTCTTCAACAGTGGTGATAGAACGCAGGCCGAATTTCTCATTCAGCACCGCCAGCAGGTCTGGGGTCAGGAAGCCTGGTGCAGTCGGGCCGGTGACGATATTTTTCACGCCCAGAGAAAGCAGCGTCAGCAGAATAACAATTGCCTTCTGTTCAAACCAGGAGAGTACCAGCGAGAGTGGCAGATCGTTGACACCGCAACCCAGTTTTTCTGCCAGGGTGACAGCCAGAATAATCGCTGAGTATGCATCGTTACACTGGCCGGCATCCACCAGACGCGGCAGACCTTCGATATTGCCAAACTCAAGTTTGTTAAAGCGATATTTACCGCAGGCGAGCGTCAGGATCAGGCAGTCATCCGGCACGCTGGTAGCGAAATCGGTGAAATAGTGACGTTCACCACGGGCACCGTCACAGCCGCCAAGCAGGAAGATATGACGCAGTTTTTCACGGCTCACCAGATCAATCAGCGTATCGGCTGCGCCAAGCAGCGTCTGACGACCAAAACCTACGGTGATCAGATGCGGAATTTCGCTGTACGGGAAGCCCGCCATTTGTTGCGCCTGGGCGATGACCGCAGAGAAATCTTCACCATCCAGATGACGCACGCCCGGCCAGCCAACAATGCTGCGGGTCCAGATACGATCGTCATAAGCGCCGACGGTTGGGTCGATGATGCAGTTAGAGGTCATCACGATAGGGCCAGGGAAGCGAGCGAACTCAACTTGTTGATTCTGCCAGCCACTGCCGTAGTTACCGACCAGATGCTTGAATTTACGCAGCTCCGGGTAGCCGTGAGCAGGCAACATTTCGCCGTGGGTGTAGACGTTAACGCCCGTGCCTTCGGTCTGTTCCAGCAGGTTATAGAGATCTTTAAGATCGTGGCCGGAAATCAGAATGCATTTACCCGCTGTAGCTTTGACGTTGACCTGAGTCGGTGTCGGATGACCGTATTTACCGGTTTCGCCTGCATCCAGAATGCTCATCACTTTGAAGTTCATCTGGCCGATTTCCATGGAACACTCGAGAAGTGCGTTCATATCGGAAGGCCAGGTTCCCAGCCATGCCATGATTTTATGGTACTGGGCGTAAATATCGTTGTCGTACTGACCGAGAACGTGAGCGTGTTCCATATAGGCCGCCGCACCTTTCAGACCATACAGGCAGAGCAGACGCAGGCCGAGAATATTTTCGCCAATCGTTGCTTTATCTTTATTTGGCGTAAATTCCGCCGCCTGACGTTGCAGTTCACCGAGATCATCGCTCACCAGTTGCAAGTCAGCCATCGGGTTATCGACGCGGGCGTTTGCATCTACTGCCAGGCATTGTGCTTTCAGCGCCTCACGCAGGGCAATCGCTTCACGGGCGTAGCCGACAATACGAGGAGAATCGAAGTTAACGTTAGTCAGCGTTGAGAAAAATGCACGCGGAGCGAAGCTGTCTACGTCGTGGTTGATGATGCCGTATTCACGTGCTTTTACCGCCCAGGCAGAAAGCCCTTGCAGCGCCGCAATCAGTAAGTCCTGAAGGTCAGAGGTTTCCGCCGTTTTACCACACATCCCCTGCGCGTATGAGCAGCCGTTTCCTGCCGGAGTACGGATAGTTTGTTCACATTGCACACAAAACATGATCACACCTTTAAAGTTATATTTAATATACATGTTTAAGGTTAAGACGCTTAACGCGGGGATAAAAGGGATTTTTGTTGCAACTTTAAGGGAGATTGATTTAGCGCAATTTTGGCGGCAGGGTTCTACCGCCAGAGAGGTATTACGCGGAGAAAAGGGCGATCAGAATGGGCACCAGCAGGCTAAGAATAAAACCGTGAACAATCGCCGCCGGGACCATCTCCAGACCACCTGTACGCTGAAGAACGGGCAGGGTGAAATCCATCGATGTGGCACCGCACAAACCCAGCGCCGTTGAGCGACTGCGACGGATAAGGCCGGGGATTAGCATGATGGCGATCAGCTCTCGTGCCAGATCATTAAAAAACGCTGCGCTACCGATTACCGGGCCAAAAGATTCGGTCAACAATATACCGGAAAGAGAATACCAGCCGAAACCGGAGGCCATTGCCAGCGCGGTGTTGATAGGGAGATCAAGAATAAAGGCGTTAATTAAACCGCCAATTAATGAACTGGCAACCACTACCACAGCGACAATCATACCCCGGCGATTAAGGACAATCTGCTTTAAGGTCATGCCATTATTGCGTAGCTGAATACCGACGAGGAAAAGTAACAGAATTAACGTGTATTCGCTGGCTTCAGTGGCGTGTTGTAAGAAACCTAATCCGCTAAGGCCAATGGCAAAACCAATCACTACTACGCCGCACAGTTTTAGCGACTCCAGTGCCATCGCAATACGTGACGGTAATTTCTCTTGCTGGTGGTGATTACGCCATGGCAAACCACGCTCCAGCCACAGCAAGGCGACAATATTGCATAGCAAAATAACGGTAATACTGACGGCGGAATAATGCAGGATCGCCAGCAAATTACTGGCGAGATTATCAAGGAACGCCAGGCTAATACCCATAAAAAAGAGAATGAGATAGACCATCCAGCTTAATAACTGATTAATGCGTTTTAACGCAGCTTTTTGGCGAAGCGGAATGAGGTAACCCACAATGAGTGGCACCAGAATGATTAACAGCCCAGAAAACATGAAAACTCAGCCCTTGCAAAGAAGAAATCGGAATGCGCGATGACACACTACTGAAAGCGGAAGGATGAGTAAAGTTGCAATTAAAAGGAAACGTTATGCAAATAAGAAGGCCTGACATTGCGTCAGGCCTTCTGCGTTAATTAATCGCGTTTTTCCAGCAGTGTCCGGTAAATCAGACCACCAATAATACCGCCGACAATGGGCACTACCCAGAAGAACCACAGTTGTTCTAACGCCCAGCCCCCCTGGAAGATAGCAACCGCAGTGCTGCGCGCCGGGTTAACGGAGGTGTTAGTGACCGGAATACTGATTAAGTGAATCAGCGTTAATGCCAGACCAATGGCAATCGGCGCAAAACCCGCCGGCGCGAATTTGTCGGTCGCACCGTGGATCACCAGCAAGAAACCAGCGCTCAATACCAGTTCAACAACCAATGCAGAAAGCATGGAATAGCCGCCAGGTGAATGCTCACCATAACCGTTAGACGCAAAACCGCTGGCCGCCGCGTCAAATCCGGCTTTACCGCTGGCGATTAAATACAGCAGTGCCGCCGCAACAATACCGCCAACAACCTGGGCAATGACGTAGCCAACGACTTCTTTTGCCGGGAAACGACCGCCAGCCCATAAACCAATAGTGACTGCCGGGTTAAAATGACCACCAGAAATATGACCAACAGCGAAGGCCATGGTCAGTACTGTCAGACCAAACGCCAGCGCGACACCAGCAAAGCCAATACCTAATTCCGGAAATGTTGCCGCCAGCACAGCGCTACCGCAGCCACCAAATACAAGCCAGAAAGTACCAAAACATTCTGCTGCTAATTTTCTGAACATATCCACCTCAATTAAAAATTGACCCTGTGAAAAATATGGTCGTTTTATAGGGTCGTCGTAAAAAAGTGACGACAGAAATAATGCGTGGGTATTTTAAAAACGAAGCTGAGTCATTCGCCAGATAAATAAATCCAGTAATTTTGATTTAGAACAAATGAGGGTTCCCCCATATAGTCATTTGCCTGATTGACAGTGTAGTGCAAACCACGAAATTAAACCTTTGGGGGTAATAAAAATAATACACAAGATTAATCATTTGATTTTATTGTTTTTTGGGGGAAATCAGTGAGAGGGCGTCTGACACAATTATTCGCTCATTTTTCAGACATTTGCCATGCTTAAGTGTGATGTCATCACGTATTCCTGGGGGCTTTCCCGTTATACTGCCGGAGTAAAGGATAAGTAACATATTTCTGGAGGGGATATGATTCTTGAGCGCGTTGAAATTGTGGGCTTTCGTGGTATCAACCGACTATCGTTGATGCTGGAACAAAACAACGTCCTGATTGGCGAGAACGCGTGGGGTAAATCCAGTTTGCTGGATGCGCTAACCCTACTGCTATCGCCAGAATCAGATCTCTACCATTTTGAACGCGACGATTTCTGGTTTCCGCCGGGCGATATCAATGGCCGGGAACACCATCTGCATATCATTCTGACCTTTCGTGAATCGCTGCCAGGGCGGCATCGTGTTCGCCGTTATCGCCCACTTGAAACATGCTGGACGCCGTGCGTCGATGGTTATCACCGCATTTTTTATCGTCTGGAAGGGGAGTGTGCGGAAGATGGCAGCGTGATGACGCTGCGCAGTTTTCTTGATAAAGACGGGCATCCGATTGAGGTTGATGATATTAACGATCAGGCGCGTCATCTGGTGCGGTTGATGCCTGTTCTGCGCTTGCGTGATGCCCGCTTTATGCGCCGTATTCGCAACGGAACTGTACCAAATGTGCCCAATGTGGAAGTTACCGCGCGCCAGTTGGATTTTCTTGCCCGTGAATTATCCTCACATCCACAAAATCTTACTGACGGGCAGATTCGTCAGGGGCTTTCGGCAATGGTGCAACTGCTTGAGCATTATTTTTCGGAGCAGGGAGCCGGGCAGGCGAGATACCGCTTAATGCGGCGGCGGGCCAGCAATGAGCAACGGAGCTGGCGTTATCTGGATATCATCAACCGGATGATTGACCGGCCTGGAGGTCGTTCGTATCGGGTTATTTTGCTTGGGCTATTTGCGACTTTGCTACAGGCAAAAGGCACATTGCGGCTGGATAAAGACGCGCGTCCGTTATTGTTGATAGAAGATCCGGAAACGCGCCTGCATCCGATTATGCTTTCAGTCGCCTGGCATCTGTTGAACCTTCTGCCATTGCAGCGTATTGCTACCACCAACTCTGGCGAGCTGCTTTCGTTAACGCCGGTAGAGCATGTTTGCCGTCTGGTGCGTGAATCTTCTCGCGTTGCCGCATGGCGTCTGGGGCCGAGTGGCTTGAGTACCGAAGATAGCCGACGCATATCCTTTCACATTCGTTTTAACCGTCCGTCATCGCTGTTTGCCCGTTGTTGGTTGCTGGTGGAAGGGGAAACAGAAACCTGGGTTATTAACGAACTGGCGCGCCAGTGTGGGCATCATTTTGATGCTGAAGGGATCAAGGTCATTGAATTTGCCCAGTCAGGATTAAAACCGCTGGTTAAATTTGCCCGCCGGATGGGGATTGAGTGGCATGTGCTGGTCGATGGCGATGAAGCCGGGAAGAAGTATGCCGCTACGGTGCGCAGCCTGTTGAATAACGATCGGGAAGCTGAACGAGAGCATTTAACGGCATTACCGGCGCTGGATATGGAGCATTTTATGTATCGCCAGGGATTTTCCGATGTATTCCATCGCGTGGCGCAAATCCCGGAAAATGTACCGATGAATCTGCGCAAAATCATCTCGAAGGCGATCCATCGCTCTTCCAAACCCGATCTCGCCATTGAGGTTGCAATGGAGGCCGGACGCCGTGGTGTGGAGTCCGTACCGGCATTGCTGAAAAAAATGTTCTCGCGCGTGCTGTGGCTGGCGCGCGGTCGGGCAGATTAACCGCGAAACATCGTTGCCATCTGTGGCTGAATAGCGTCGAGCATCTCATAGCGGCGACGGTATTCAGCTCGTTTTTTACTGGCTATTTCAGCAACTTCTTTTCGTACTATCTGACCAGGAAGTCGGTAATGCCGTTCGGCATCGCATTCGCCGCCAACCGACTCCCAGAACGCGTTATAGTCCGCATGGATTTTTCCTTCTTTATCGCGATAGCGCAGGCTGCGATAAATATGCGTTTCATTGCTGACGGCAATAATCTGCTCAACCTGTAAGCGTTGGGCAAAGAGACAGACCGCTTCCATCACCAGACGTTTTGGAAACAGACCGTGGCAGGCTTTCGTCGCATTCTGGATTTCCTGGTGCGGAATTTCCCATTTCGCGCCTTGCAGTCCACCAATAAACAGCGTTCTTTTTCCCTGGTACTCACACAGAGTGAAGGTGATCTCTGCCAGAGGGATGCCCTCGCTGTTACGGAACAGGATCGTGCTGTCACCTTCTTTATCCATTGAGATCATCATGGTCAGTTCAAGCGTGAACTGCTCGCCGTTTTTTCCTTCCAGCTTCGCCAGTTGCAGCCCGGGGGTATTCAAATATAAGCTGAATTCTTCCGCCGACATGCAGGCACGCAGCAATGCATAATGGTAACGTAACGCCTCCAGTAATTGTTTGCGGTTAAGATTGGCGGCAAGGTAAGGGCGATGCAGACGAACAGGCAGTCGCGGCTGGCGTGTTAACAGCGTATTGAGGTTCGGCCAGTGGGATAGTTCGTTCATCCACTCAACGCTTAAACGCGGCATAATCAAAGAGCGCAGCAAAAATTTCTGGCGAAAGCTACGGCGATGCCAGAATTTACCTGGTCGCCACTGGCCACCAGCCAGACTAAGGAAAAGAGACATGCTGCTAAGAGATTCAGATGGCGTAAAAGCCCGTTCAGTAAGTTGTGACATATTCACAAAATCAATGATTATACATAGCGTCGATTTCACCATCGGAAATCTTAACCAAACATCAATAATGTGATTACTAACGGAAATTTTAGGGTTTTGTTGATATTTTGTTGATGTTAACAACGCCCGGATGCGCGTATGGAGTACTCAATATATTTATGAAAAAGCGAAGAAACATTAAGAAGCGTTACGTTATTGCGCTGGTGATAGTCATTGCCGGGTTGGTTGCATTGTGGAAAATTCTCAATGCGCCGGTGCCAACTTATCAGACATTGATAGTGCGCCCCGGTGATTTGCAGCAAAGCGTGCTGGCGACCGGAAAGCTCGACGCGTTGCGTAAAGTTGATGTTGGCGCGCAGGTCAGCGGTCAGTTGAAAACGCTGTCGGTGGCGATTGGCGATAAAGTGAAAAAAGATCAGCTTTTAGGCGTTATTGATCCAGAACAGGCTGAAAACCAGATCAAGGAAGTGGAAGCGACGCTGATGGAGCTGCGCGCACAACGTCAGCAGGCGGAAGCAGAACTGAAACTGGCTCGGGTGACATACTCTCGCCAGCAACGACTGGCGCAAACGCAGGCCGTTTCACAGCAGGATCTCGACACTGCTGCGACTGAAATGGCTGTTAAACAGGCGCAGATTGGCACCATTGATGCGCAAATCAAACGCAATCAGGCCTCTCTCGACACAGCTAAAACCAATCTCGATTACACCCGCATCGTTGCTCCGATGGCCGGGGAAGTCACGCAAATCACTACCCTGCAAGGGCAGACGGTGATTGCCGCACAACAAGCGCCGAACATTTTGACGCTGGCAGATATGAGTACCATGCTGGTAAAAGCGCAGGTTTCTGAAGCGGATGTTATCCACCTGAAGCCGGGGCAAAAAGCCTGGTTTACGGTGCTTGGCGATCCGCTGACGCGCTATGAAGGGCAGATTAAAGATGTGTTGCCAACACCGGAAAAGGTCAACGACGCTATTTTCTATTACGCCCGTTTTGAAGTACCAAACCCCGATGGTCTGTTGCGGCTGGATATGACTGCACAGGTGCACATTCAGCTCACTGATGTGAAAAACGTGCTGACAATCCCACTGTCGGCGTTAGGCGATCCGGTTGGCGATAACCGCTATAAGATCAAACTGCTACGTAATGGAGAAACGCGCGAGCGTGAAGTAACGATTGGCGCACGTAACGATACCGATGTTGAGATTGTCAAAGGGCTGGAAGTGGGCGAAGAAGTGGTGATTGGTGAGGCCAAACCAGGAGCTGCGCAATGACGCCTTTGCTCGAATTGAAGGATATTCGCCGTAGCTATCCCGCGGGAGATGAGCAGGTTGAGGTGCTGAAGGGGATCACTCTGGATATTTATGCCGGAGAGATGGTGGCGATTGTCGGCGCTTCGGGTTCCGGTAAATCGACCCTGATGAATATCCTCGGCTGCCTGGATAAAGCCACAAGCGGCACCTATCGCGTCGCCGGTCAGGATGTTGCCACGCTGGACGCCGATGCGCTGGCGCAGCTCCGTCGCGAGCATTTTGGCTTTATTTTCCAGCGTTACCACCTGCTTTCGCATTTAACCGCCGAGCAGAACGTTGAAGTTCCCGCCGTCTATGCTGGCCTTGAGCGTAAACAGCGACTGCTGCGCGCCCGGCAATTACTGCAACGACTGGGGCTGGAAGAGCGCGCAGAGTATTACCCTGCTCAGCTTTCCGGTGGTCAACAACAGCGAGTCAGTATCGCCCGCGCGTTGATGAACGGTGGGCAGGTGATCCTCGCTGATGAACCGACAGGCGCGCTGGACAGCCATTCCGGTGAAGAGGTGATGACTGTCCTGCATCAGTTGCGCGATCGCGGGCACACGGTGATTATCGTCACTCATGATCCGCAGGTTGCCGCCCAGGCAGAGCGGGTGATCGAAATTCACGACGGCGAAATTGTGCGTAATCCACCTGCTATTGAAAAAAATACTGCTGCAGCCAACAGCGAACCGGGTGTCAAAACGGCGTCTGGCTGGCGGCAGTTCGTCAGCGGTTTTAACGAGGCGCTGACGATGGCGTGGCGCGCGCTGGCAGCCAATAAAATGCGTACTTTACTGACCATGCTGGGGATTATTATCGGTATTGCGTCGGTGGTATCTATTGTCGTGGTGGGCGACGCGGCTAAACAAATGGTACTGGCGGATATTCGTTCTATTGGTACTAATACTATTGATGTCTATCCCGGGAAAGATTTTGGCGATGACGATCCGCAATATCAGCAGGCGCTGAAGTACGACGATTTAATCGCCATTCAAAAACAACCGTGGGTCGCTTCTGCCACACCCGCCGTCTCGCAAAACCTGCGCCTGCGTTATAACAATGTTGATGTTGCTGCCAGCGCCAACGGCGTAAGCGGGGACTATTTTAATGTTTATGGTATGAGTTTCAGCGAAGGGAACACCTTTAATCAGGAGCAACTGAATGGTCGCGCGCAGGTAGTTGTTCTCGACAGTAATACCCGCCGTCAGCTTTTTCCGCATAAAGCGGATGTGGTTGGCGAGGTGATTCTTGTCGGTAATATGCCAGCGAGGGTCATCGGCGTGGCGGAAGAGAAACAGTCGATGTTTGGCAGTAGTAAAGTGCTGCGCGTGTGGTTGCCTTACAGCACCATGTCCGGGCGGGTTATGGGGCAGTCGTGGCTTAACTCCATTACCGTAAGAGTGAAAGAAGGCTTTGACAGCGCTGAAGCTGAACAGCAACTCACCCGTTTGTTGTCGCTGCGCCACGGCAAAAAGGATTTCTTCACCTGGAACATGGACGGTGTCTTGAAAACGGTCGAAAAGACCACACGTACTTTACAACTGTTTCTGACACTGGTGGCGGTGATTTCGCTGGTGGTGGGCGGCATTGGCGTCATGAATATTATGCTGGTATCGGTGACAGAGCGGACGCGGGAAATTGGTATCCGCATGGCCGTGGGCGCGCGCGCCAGCGATGTGTTGCAACAATTTCTGATTGAAGCCGTGCTGGTTTGTCTGGTGGGTGGTGCGCTGGGGATAACGCTGTCACTGTTAATCGCTTTCACATTGCAGCTTTTTTTACCCGGTTGGGAAATTGGTTTTTCTCCGCTGGCGCTGCTACTGGCGTTTCTTTGTTCAACCGTTACCGGGATTTTATTTGGCTGGCTGCCTGCGCGAAATGCGGCAAAACTGGATCCAGTGGATGCTCTGGCACGGGAGTAATATTTGAGATAAAAATGCCAGCCGATCGGGCTGGCATTTTGCCTGTAGGATGTACACAATGAGACAGAAGAGCTATGCGACTGCAGCTTCTACTTCGACGGGCACAATGACACTGGCATGATTGCCTTTTGGCCCCTGGTGGACATCAAACTGAACGGATTGCCCAGCTTTTAGCGTTCTGTAACCATCCATCTGGATGGTGGAATAATGAGCGAAAATATCTTCGCCGCCGCCTTCAGGGCAGATGAAACCAAACCCTTTGGCATTGTTGAACCACTTAACAGTACCCTTTTCCATGCTTCGACATCCTTCGCAAATCTTATACAAGTAAGATGGAATAAACCGGGGTCAGAGAGGGAGCTGTTCAAAACCTCGCCAACTCTAGAAATACAATTTAGAGAAATAGGGCGAGCCGTCAAGCGTTTGACAGGGGGCTGGGGGTAGGTATGCATCAAAAATTTGAAGCAGTTAACGCTATTGACAGTAATGTGACTGATGTCGCTGATGCCAACGATAGATGATAATTATCTATTATGTGGAGTAGATTGGTCAGGCAAATAAGCTCTTGTCAGCGGCAGAGCGTTCTGCCGATAACCGTAACCGAAGATGATAACTGACAATGGGTAAAACGAACGACTGGCTGGACTTTGATCAACTGGCGGAAGAAAAAGTGCGTGACGCGCTAAAACCGCCATCTATGTATAAAGTGATATTAGTCAATGATGATTACACTCCGATGGAGTTTGTTATTGACGTGTTACAAAAATTCTTTTCTTATGATGTAGAACGTGCAACGCAATTGATGCTCGCTGTTCACTATCAGGGGAAGGCCATTTGCGGAATCTTTACCGCCGAGGTTGCAGAAACCAAAGTGGCGATGGTGAACAAGTACGCAAGGGAGAACGAGCATCCATTGCTGTGTACGCTGGAAAAAGCCTGAATGCAGGCATAAAAATTGGGGGAGGTGCCTATGCTCAATCAAGAACTGGAACTCAGTTTAAACATGGCTTTCGCCAGAGCGCGCGAGCACCGTCATGAGTTTATGACCGTCGAGCACTTGTTACTGGCATTGCTCAGTAACCCGTCGGCTCGGGAGGCGCTGGAAGCATGTTCCGTGGATCTGGTGGCGCTCCGTCAGGAACTGGAAGCCTTTATTGAACAAACCACACCCGTTCTGCCTGCCAGTGAAGAGGAGCGTGACACGCAGCCGACGCTGAGTTTTCAGCGTGTACTGCAACGTGCGGTCTTCCATGTTCAGTCCTCCGGTCGCAGTGAGGTTACCGGTGCGAATGTTCTGGTTGCTATCTTTAGCGAACAGGAGTCACAGGCTGCCTATCTGTTGCGCAAACATGAAGTCAGCCGTCTTGATGTGGTGAACTTTATTTCTCATGGCACGCGTAAAGACGAGCCATCTCAGTCTTCTGAACCAGGAAACCAGCCCGGCAGTGAAGAACAAGCTGGTGGGGAGGATCGTATGGAGAATTTCACGACGAACCTGAACCAGCTTGCGCGCGTGGGAGGAATCGACCCGCTGATTGGTCGTGAGAAGGAGCTGGAGCGCGCCATTCAGGTTCTCTGTCGCCGCCGTAAAAACAACCCACTGCTGGTTGGCGAGTCTGGCGTTGGTAAAACTGCGATTGCGGAAGGTCTCGCCTGGCGTATTGTCCAGGGCGATGTACCGGAAGTGATGGCTGACTGTACGATTTACTCTCTGGATATCGGTTCCCTGTTAGCGGGAACTAAATATCGCGGCGACTTTGAAAAACGTTTCAAAGCGTTGCTCAAACAGTTGGAGCAGGATACCAACAGCATCCTGTTTATCGATGAGATCCACACCATCATCGGCGCAGGCGCAGCTTCTGGCGGTCAGGTGGATGCGGCTAACCTGATTAAACCACTGCTCTCCAGCGGTAAAATTCGCGTTATAGGTTCGACGACGTATCAGGAGTTCAGCAACATTTTCGAGAAAGATCGTGCTCTGGCGCGTCGCTTCCAGAAAATCGATATTACTGAACCGTCGATCGAAGAAACCGTTCAAATCATCAACGGTCTGAAACCGAAGTATGAAGCGCACCACGACGTGCGTTATACCGCGAAAGCGGTGCGTGCGGCGGTAGAACTGGCGGTGAAATATATTAACGATCGTCATCTGCCGGACAAAGCGATTGACGTTATCGACGAAGCGGGCGCTCGCGCACGTCTGATGCCGGTAAGCAAGCGCAAGAAAACGGTCAATGTGGCGGATATTGAGTCCGTGGTGGCGCGTATCGCACGTATCCCAGAGAAGAGTGTTTCTCAGAGTGACCGCGATACTCTGAAAAACCTCAGTGATCGCCTGAAAATGCTGGTCTTCGGTCAGGATAAAGCCATTGAGGCGCTTACCGAAGCCATCAAGATGGCGCGTGCGGGTTTAGGCCACGAACATAAACCGGTCGGTTCGTTCCTGTTTGCTGGTCCAACCGGGGTCGGCAAAACCGAGGTCACGGTGCAGCTTTCCAAAGCCCTCGGCATTGAGCTTCTGCGCTTTGATATGTCCGAGTATATGGAACGTCACACTGTCAGCCGCCTGATTGGTGCGCCTCCGGGATACGTCGGTTTTGATCAGGGTGGTCTGCTGACCGATGCGGTCATCAAGCATCCGCACTCGGTGCTGCTGCTGGACGAAATCGAGAAAGCGCATCCGGACGTGTTCAATATCCTGTTGCAGGTGATGGACAACGGCACGCTGACCGATAACAACGGACGCAAGGCCGATTTCCGTAACGTGGTGCTGGTGATGACTACCAACGCCGGGGTACGTGAAACCGAGCGTAAATCGATTGGGCTTATCCACCAGGATAACAGCACCGATGCGATGGAAGAGATCAAAAAGATCTTTACGCCAGAGTTTCGTAACCGTCTCGACAATATTATCTGGTTCGATCATCTCTCAACCGACGTGATCCATCAGGTGGTTGATAAATTCATTGTCGAGTTGCAGGTTCAACTGGATCAGAAAGGTGTTTCTCTGGAAGTGAGCCAGGAAGCACGTAACTGGCTGGCTGAGAAAGGTTACGACCGGGCAATGGGCGCACGTCCGATGGCTCGCGTCATCCAGGACAACCTGAAGAAACCGCTCGCTAACGAACTGCTGTTTGGCTCGCTGGTGGATGGCGGTCAGGTCACTGTTGCGCTGGATAAAGAGAAAAATGAGCTGACCTACGGGTTCCAGAGTGCGCAAAAGCACAAAGCGGAAGCAGCGCATTAATCTGGGGTCGTGAAGCCTTTTAAGTAGGTTGATAAAGTCCGTAATCTCGTCAGGGGTTACGGACTTTTTGTTTATGGGGTGGGGGAGGTTCAGCCCCTTTTTTTGATGATGATGGTAAGTTGTTGATAATTAGTGCTGCTGGACGGTAAGGATAAAAAAGGGTGGCAGCAGGAAAATGAGATGGTTTTGCTTTATTAACAACGGGCTAAACGTGTAGTATTTGAGTTCACTGCCGTACAGGCAGCTTAGAAAATCATTTTCTGACCGAATTGCTGAGGGTGTGCGTTCACTGCCGTACAGGCAGCTTAGAAACTAACGGTTCCCAGGCAATACTCGCAGCTTCAGTTCACTGCCGTACAGGCAGCTTAGAAATGAAAATGGCGGCAATGCAACTGAACCAATGTGTTCACTGCCGTACAGGCAGCTTAGAAACAGCGGGGTTATTAGATATTTTGGCATCAGACGTTCACTGCCGTACAGGCAGCTTAGAAAGCGAAACATTCAGCGTATAGAGATTACTGGTGGTTCACTGCCGTACAGGCAGCTTAGAAAAGCTCCGCCAGCCGCGCGGACCAGTCCTGTGTGTTCACTGCCGTACAGGCAGCTTAGAAAACGTCCTGGAACGCTACAATACGCAGTCCACCGTTCACTGCCGTACAGGCAGCTTAGAAAATCTTTCGTCATCTCCTCCAGCCTCGCCCACGGTTCACTGCCGTACAGGCAGCTTAGAAAAATCCAGTTACCCGGTATCCCATAAGCAATAGGTTCACTGCCGTACAGGCAGCTTAGAAAGCACCGTGACACTGATTTAGCGTTGGATGTGAGTTCACTGCCGTACAGGCAGCTTAGAAAATTATGATCAGCGCGGGCGATAATATTCCCGGGTTCACTGCCGTACAGGCAGCTTAGAAAAATACTCGCGGGAAATTAGTTCTGACGAATATGTTCACTGCCGTACAGGCAGCTTAGAAAGGCAAGCCCAGCCAGAAAACATCCGAAGGCATGTTCACTGCCGTACAGGCAGCTTAGAAACATATCAGCATCATTCCAGTGATTGCGCGTCGGTTCACTGCCGTACAGGCAGCTTAGAAATTGCCCATGCGCCATGCAATACACAAGCCCACGTTCACTGCCGTACAGGCAGCTTAGAAAGCTACTGTTATCAATAACAACATTAACTGTAGGTTCACTGCCGTACAGGCAGCTTAGAAAGCACACTGGCCCGCAGTCAGGGCAGTGGCCGCGTTCACTGCCGTACAGGCAGCTTAGAAAATCAACGATGTATATACCTTTATCAATTATCTGTTCACTGCCGTACAGGCAGCTTAGAAATGCCCGTCGTGATACTGCGATCGACTGTACGGGTTCACTGCCGTACAGGCAGCTTAGAAACGGCGGGGAAACGGTGACAGACACAGCAAAAATGTTCACTGCCGTACAGGCAGCTTAGAAAAGTTGAGTAGCGTCGGGCGCGACACGCACAGCGTTCACTGCCGTACAGGCAGCTTAGAAAGGCAGCGCAATTGAAAACTTCAGTTCATAACCGTTCACTGCCGTACAGGCAGCTTAGAAAGCGAAGGTTATGAAGTGGCCAGGCGTACCCGCAAGTTCACTGCCGTACAGGCAGCTTAGAAAAAATAACCGCCGCACAGGATGAATGGGTAAATGTTCACTGCCGTACAGGCAGCTTAGAAAGCGTGCATCTCACCCCACACAACGCGGATTTTGTTCACTGCCGTACAGGCAGCTTAGAAAATTTGTCAGAGCGGGTCATATGGGGTTTACCCGTTCACTGTCGTACAGGCAGCTTAGAAAAGATATTTGCCCAATAACCGGACGTGCATTTTGTTCACTGCCGTACAGGCAGCTTAGAAAGCACTTATGGCGAGTAACAAAGGTTGAAATGTGTTCACTGCCGTACAGGCAGTTTCACAAATACGATGATGGCAGAAATTTAGCTGCGTTATGGCGCTCTCAACTCCGAACCATTAGCTGTGACACACAATAACAATTGTGATAATTGCGACGAGAATCAATTTCTCACACAGAAATCAATGCTGTACTAATCCTAACTCCTTCAAATAAAAATAATCACAGGATGTGTTTATGTCTTCAAATTACCTTACTCCTTCTGATCTCAAAACCATTCTCCACTCCAGGCGTGCCAATATTTATTATCTGGAAAAATGCCGGGTGCAGGTGAATGGTGGGCGAGTGGAGTATGTCACCAGTGAAGGCAAGGAGTCGTATTACTGGAATATCCCCATTGCGAATACCACGGCATTGATGTTGGGGATGGGAACATCCGTTACTCAGGCGGCGATGCGTGAATTTGCCCATGCCGGGGTGATGGTGGGCTTTTGTGGTACGGATGGCACGCCGCTGTATTCGGCAAATGAAGTTGATGTTGATGTCTCCTGGCTCAGTCCGCAAAGCGAATATCGTCCTACTGAATATCTTCAGCAGTGGGTTTCTTTTTGGTTTGCTGAAGATAAACGACTTGCCGCTGCGAAACGTTTTCAGTTAATCCGCCTGACACATATTGATAAGCACTGGACCAGCGCGAAAATGCAGCGTGAACACGCCTTTCAGCCTGATGCTAATGCACTGCAGACCCTACTAAATCGTACTCGTGAAGAAATAGACGCGGCAGAAAACCATACGCAGCTTATGCTCGTAGAGGCCAAGTTGACCAAAGCACTCTACAAAATGGTGAGCCAAACCGTGGGCTATGGCGACTTTACTCGCGCAAAACGGGGCGGCGGAGTTGATATGGCCAACCGCTTTCTCGATCAGGGTAATTATCTGGCTTATGGGCTGGCGGCAGTGGCGGCGTGGGTAACCGGGATCCCGCACGGTTTAGCAGTAATGCACGGTAAAACACGTCGCGGCGGCCTCGTTTTTGACCTTGCCGATCTGATTAAAGATGC
>NZ_PTSB01000039.1:0-31534 GCF_002965125.1 Escherichia sp. MOD1-EC6162 | reverse complement strand
ACTGAGTTTCTCAGAATCATGCGGAATGGTGATGAGAATGCTGATGACATTGCAGGGCGCTTCACCGGGACGTATACCGGAGCTGATGCGCGATCTTGCAAGTATGGGACAACTTGTGAAATTACCGACAAGAAGGGAAAGGGCCTTCCCGAGAGTGGTAAAGGAGAGGCCCTGGAAATACCCCACAGCCCCGAAAAAGAGCCAGTCAGTTGCTTAACTGACTGGCATTACAGCCCTTGAGCTGCCGTTTTTTTATTCTGTAACGCGTGTAACTGAAGCGATTTAGTCGCGATCGATCTCATCAAATATGGCTCGCTTTGAGACATTCCTCAAGTAAAAAAACACTTCTTCCTGCGATTTCTCACAAAAAAACTTCGTTGACAAAAAGTGACAAAATTATGAGATTTCCATCACACATTTTGACATCAGGAACGGTATGCTGAATTCACCAAGACGGGAAGACAAGAGGTAAAATTTATGACAATGAACATTACCAGTAAACAAATGGAAATTACTCCGGCCATCCGCCAACATGTCGAAGACCGTCTCGCCAAACTGGAAAAATGGCAAACACATCTGATTAATCCACATATCATTCTGTCCAAAGAGCCACAAGGGTTCGTTGCTGACGCCACTATCAATACACCTAACGGCGTTCTTGTTGCCAGTGGTAAACATGAAGATATGTACACCGCAATTAACGAATTGATCAACAAGCTGGAACGGCAGCTCAATAAACTGCAGCACAAAGGCGAAGCACGTCGTGCCGCAACATCGGTGAAAGACGCCAACTTTGTCGAAGAAGTTGAAGAAGAGTAGTCCTTTATATTGAGTGTATCGCCAACGCGCCTTCGGGCGCGTTTTTTGTTGACAGCGTGAAAACAGTGCGGGTACTGTACTGAAGTCGCTTAAGGAAACAAATATGAAACACACTCTGTTCTTCTTCGCATTCTTTTTTACCTTCCCCTGAATGGGAGGCGTTTCGTCGTGTGAAACAGAATGCGAAGACGAACAATAAGGCCTCCCAAACCGGGGGGCCTTTTTTATTGATAACAAAAAAGGCAACACTATGACATCGGAAAACCCGTTACTGGCGCTGCGTGAGAAAATCAGCTCGCTGGATGAAAAATTACTGGCGCTACTGGCAGAGCGGCGCGAACTTGCTGTCGAGGTGGGAAAAGCCAAACTGCTCTCTCATCGCCCGGTACGTGATATCGATCGTGAACGCGATTTACTGGAAAAACTGATTACACTCGGTAAAACGCACCATCTGGATGCGCACTACATTACCCGTCTGTTCCAGCTTATCATTGAAGATTCCGTATTGACCCAGCAGGCACTGCTCCAGCAGCATCTCAATAAAATTAATCCGCACTCTGCCCGCATTGCTTTTCTTGGCCCGAAAGGTTCCTACTCACACCTTGCCGCCCGTCAGTATGCTGCCCGTCACTTCGAGCAATTTATTGAAAGTGGTTGTGCCAAATTTGCTGATATTTTTAATCAGGTGGAAACAGGTCAGGCCGACTATGCCGTCGTACCGATTGAAAATACCAGCTCCGGTGCCATTAACGATGTCTACGATCTGCTGCAACATACCAGCTTATCGATTGTTGGCGAGATGACGCTGACCATTGACCACTGCCTGCTGGTTTCTGGTACTACAGATTTATCCACCATCAACACGGTCTACAGCCATCCGCAGCCATTCCAGCAATGCAGTAAATTCCTTAATCGCTATCCGCACTGGAAGATTGAATATACCGAAAGTACGTCCGCGGCGATGGAAAAGGTTGCACAGGCAAAATCACCGCATGTTGCTGCATTGGGGAGCGAGGCAGGCGGCACTTTGTACGGCTTACAGGTGTTGGAGCGCATTGAGGCAAATCAGCGACAAAACTTCACCCGATTTGTCGTGCTGGCGCGTAAAGCCATTAACGTTTCAGACCAGGTTCCGGCAAAAACCACGCTGTTAATGGCCACCGGACAACAAGCCGGTGCACTGGTTGAAGCACTGCTGGTGCTGCGCAATCATAATCTGATCATGACCCGTCTGGAATCACGTCCGATTCACGGTAATCCGTGGGAAGAGATGTTTTATCTGGATATTCAGGCCAACCTTGAATCAGCAGAAATGCAAAAAGCATTGAAAGAGTTAGGTGAAATCACCCGTTCGATGAAGGTGTTGGGCTGTTACCCAAGCGAGAATGTGGTGCCTGTCGATCCTGCATGATGAAGCCGTGCCGGATGTGATACGTATCACCCGGCACAAAATTATTACTGCCGGTTGTCGTTTGCCTGACGCAATAACACACGGCTTTCACTCTGGAAGCGTTGCGCGTAATCACCGAACCAGTGCTCAACCTTGCGGAAACTGTCAATAAACGCCTGCTTATCGCCCTGCTCCAGCAACTCAATCGCCTCGCCAAAACGTTTATAGTAACGTTTGATCAGCGCCAGATTACGTTCTGACGACATGATGATGTCGGCATAAAGCTGCGGATCCTGGGCAAACAGTCGCCCGACCATCGCCAGTTCAAGGCGATAAATGGGCGAAGAGAGCGCCAGAAGTTGCTCAAGCTGAACATTTTCTTCTGCCAGATGCAGGCCATAAGCAAAAGTAGCAAAGTGGCGCAACGCCTGGATAAACGCCATATTCTGATCGTGCTCCACGGCGCTAATGCGATGTAACCGTGCGCCCCAGACCTGAATTTGCTCCAGAAACCATTGATACGCTTCCGGCTGGCGGCCATCACACCAGACAACGACCTGTTTCGCCAGGCTACCGCTGTCCGGGCCGAACATCGGGTGTAGCCCCAGCACCGGACCATCATGCGCCGCCAGCATGGCCTGCAACGGTCCATTTTTCACCGATGCCAGATCAACCAGAATACAGTCTTGCGGTAAACGCGGCAATTTTCCTATGACCTGCTCAGTAACATGAATCGGCACACTAACAATCACCATTCCGGCATCGGCAACAATCTCAGCCGCACGTTCCCAATCATGTTGTTCAAGGATCCGCACCTGATAACCCGAGAGTGTCAGCATCTTCTCGAACAATCGCCCCATCTGACCGCCACCGCCGACGATAACCACCGGGCGCAACGTAGGACAAAGCGTTTTAAAGCCTTTGTCGTTCTCGCTGGAGTAAGATTCACGCATCACCCGACGCAGGATGTCTTCAATGAGATCCGGCGGCACTCCGAGAGCTTCAGCCTCGGCGCGCCGCGAGGCCAGCATGGATGCCTCACGCTCCGGAACATAAATAGGCAACCCAAAACGGCTCTTCACCTCTCCGACTTCGGCAACCAGTTCCAGACGCTTCGCTAATAAATTCAGCAGCTCTTTATCGACTTCATCAATTTGATCGCGTAATGCGGTCAACTCAGCAACCATAATAAACCTCTTAAGCCACGCGTGCCGTCAACTGTCCGTTGAGATCATGATGAATCTCACGCAGCAAGGCATCTGTCATTTCCCAGCTAATGCAGGCATCGGTAACGGATACACCGTATTTCATTGCGCTGCGCGGTTGCTCGGAAGACTGATTGCCTTCGTGGATATTACTTTCGATCATCAGACCAATAATTGAGCGATTGCCATCTTTGATTTGGGCAACCACGGACTCTGCTACCGCAGGTTGGCGGCGATAATCTTTATTGGAATTACCGTGGCTGCAATCTACCATTAGTGAGGGACGCAGTCCCGCCTGTTCCATCTCTTTTTCACATTGCGCAATATCCGCAGGGCTATAATTCGGTGCTTTGCCGCCGCGCAGGATCACATGTCCGTCCGGATTACCTTGCGTTTGTAGCAACGCAACCTGCCCTGCCTGGTTAATACCGACAAAACGGTGTGGCTGGGCGGCAGCTCGCATGGCGTTAATTGCCGTTGCCAGACTGCCATCGGTGCCGTTTTTAAAACCAACCGGCATAGACAGGCCAGATGCCATTTCACGGTGTGTTTGCGATTCTGTGGTGCGAGCACCAATTGCAGACCAGCTAAACAGATCACCAAGATATTGCGGGCTGTTTGGATCTAACGCCTCCGTCGCCAACGGCAGCCCCATGTTCACCAGTTCAAGCAGCAACTTACGCGCAATTTGCAGCCCGGCTTCTACGTCAAAAGAGCCATCCATATGCGGATCGTTAATTAACCCTTTCCAGCCGACAGTAGTACGGGGTTTTTCAAAATAGACGCGCATCACCAGATAGAGGTTATCGCTGACCTCTTCGGCAAGAGCTTTAAATCGACGAGCATATTCCAGAGCCGTTTCAGGATCATGAATGGAACAAGGACCACACACTACCAGCAGACGAGGATCGCGCCCGGCGATAATATCTGAAATGGTTTTACGCGAATCGGCAATCTTGGCTTCTTGTTGCAGGCTTAATGGAAAAGCGGCCTTCAATTGTTCCGGGGTCATCAGAACCTGTTCATCGGTAATGTGTACGTTATTCAGCGCGTCTTTTTGCATGATGGTGATCCTGTTTATGCTCGTTTGCGATAGTTGATCCTCAGCGAGGATGACGTAACGATAACACAACAAGTAAAGATTTCAATCCAAATTTCGTAAATAATAGTTTACACATGCAGTTTTAATGCTTCTGAGACAATTAATTTCGTAAAAATAAATTTACACCACTATCAAAAACAATCCGCTATGCTTTGAAAAAGGAGAAAAAATGATGAAAAAATTTATCGGTCCCCTGTTGGCCTTAGTGATTAGCGGTTGCCAGATTGATCCTTATACTCACGCGCCAACCTTGACCAGTACCGACTGGTATGACGTTGGTATGGAAGATGCTATATCAGGCGTTGCCATAAAAGACGACGATACATTTAACGATTCACCAACAGATCGGGTGGTATACCTTAAAGGATATGCCGAAGGACAAAAGAAAACCTGCCAGCCTGATTTTACTTACGCCAGAGGGCTATCTGGTAAAAGCTTTCCCGCCAGTTGTGACACGGTGGAAAATGCCAGTCAACTGCATGAAGTATGGCAAAAAGGAGCCGATGAAAATGCCAGCACGATACGATTGAATTAATTTAAACCTCATCAATAAATTAATCATAAGATTTAACTTATTTGAATTTTAATTCTCGTTTTGATGACGAGTGCATAAAATAATGATATTTTAATGAGCATCCTAAAGAAAATTTTCGATGCGTTTCGAGCAACGGTGGTGAGGATCCCTGAATGCGCTTTTCTCACCGACCGATCTTACTACTGCTCTTTCTCCTGGCAGGATCGCCATTACTCGCTCAGGGTGCTTCTGACGTTACAAAAAATGTACGTTTGATGGTTTCCGGTATCGTCAGCTACACTCGCTGGCCTGCATTGACTGGCCCACCAAGGCTATGTATTTTTTCATCTTCACGTTTTAGCGCAGCCCTACAAGAGAACAACGCAACTTCTTTGCCTTATCTCCCCATCATCATTAACTCTAAACAAGAGGCACTGATTTCAAGCTGCGATGGCTTTTATTTTGGCAACGAGTCACCGACATTCCAGATAGAATTAATCGATGAATATCCGTCTAAGGCGTTATTATTAATAGCCGAACAAAATACCGAGTGCATTATTGGCAGCGCATTTTGCCTGATCATCAACAATAATAACGTCAGATTTGCCGTAAACCTGGATGCCTTATCGCGTAGTGGTGTAAAGGTCAACCCGGATGTCTTAATGCTCGCACGGAAGAAAAATGATGGGTAACGATAATTCTCTTAATAAGCGCCCCACGTTTAAAAGAGCATTACGCAATATCAGCATGACCAGCGTATTTATCACTATGACGCTGATCTGGCTGCTGCTTTCCGTGACATCGGTGCTGACCCTGAAACAATACGCGCAAAAAAACCTGGCACTCACCGCAGCGACAATGACTTACAGTCTGGAAGCTGCTGTCGTTTTTGCCGATGGTCCGGCAGCCACAGAAACGTTAGCCGCGCTGGGTCAGCAGGGCCAATTTTCAACCGCAGAAGTGCGAGATAACCAGCAAAACATTCTGGCATCCTGGCATTACACCAGTAAGGCTCCGGGCGAGACATTCAGTAATTTCATTAGCCACTGGCTCTTCCCCGCTCCCGTCATTCAGCCGATTCGCCATAATGGCAAAATCATTGGCGAAGTACAGTTAACTGCTCGCGACAACTCAATCAGTCATTTTATCTGGTTATCGCTGGCTGTTCTGACGGGTTGCATTCTGCTGGCATCAGGCATTGCAATCACCCTTACCCGCCATTTGCATAACGGACTGGTGGAAGCGCTAAAAAACATCACTGACGTCGTTCATGATGTGCGCTCCAACCGCAATTTTTCCCGCCGTGTTTCGGAAGAACGAATCGCAGAATTTCACCGCTTTGCTCTCGACTTCAATAGCTTGCTGGATGAAATGGAAGAGTGGCAGCTCCGTTTGCAGGCAAAAAATGCCCAGCTTCTACGTACCGCGCTACATGACCCATTAACCGGGCTGGCGAACCGCGCTGCATTCCGCAACTGCATCAATACGTTAATGAATGATTCTGCTGCTCGAGAAACCTCAGCTTTACTTTTTCTTGATGGCGATAATTTCAAATATATCAATGACACATGGGGGCACGCGACGGGCGATCAGGTCTTGATCGAGATAGCCATACGGTTAATGGAATTTAGCGGAAAACGACATCAGTCATACCGCATAGGAGGCGACGAGTTCGCCATGGTTCTGTCTGGCGTACTGTCAGAATATGAAGTGCAGCGTATCTGTGCAGATCTCACACAAACCTTTCATCGCCCATTCAATCTCCATAACGGTCATCAGGCCTGCATGACCTTAAGTATTGGATACGCCCTGACTCGTGAACACGATTCTGCCGAAAAATTACAAGAGCTGGCCGATCGTAATATGTATCAGGCCAAGCACCAGCGCGCCGAAACGCGGGTGAAATAACAAGGAAATATCTACATGATAAAGCAACTGGTAGCACCTCTGGTTTTCTCTTCTCTGATACTGGCAGGTTGCCAGGCTCCACAAGGCAAGTTTACCCCAGAGCAAGTCGCTGCTATGCAGTCTTATGGTTTTACTGAATCCGCCGGTGACTGGTCACTTGGCTTATCAGACACGATTCTGTTTGCTAAAAATGACTACAAACTACTTCCGGAAAGTCAGCAACAGATCCAAACCATGGCGGCGAAACTGGCTTCTACCGGGCTAACACATGCCCGTATGGATGGTCATACCGATAACTACGGTGAAGATAGCTACAATGAAGCCTTATCACTGAAGAGAGCGAATGTCGTCGCAGATGCCTGGGCTGAAGGTGGGCAAATTCCTCGCAGCAATCTCTCTACTCAAGGCTTAGGGAAAAAATACCCCATCGCCAGCAACCAGACATCTCAGGGTCGGGCCGAGAACCGCCGCGTCGCTGTGGTGATAAGTGCGCCTTAAACTCAATTTCAGTAGATAAAAAAAGGGCCAGCCAATTGGCCAGCCCTTCTTAACAGGATGTCGCTTAAGCGAAATCTTAGTTAAGACGCTCTTTGATACGAGCAGCCTTACCAGTACGCTCACGCAGGTAGTACAGTTTAGCTTTACGAACAGCACCACGACGTTTGACAGAAATGCTGTCAACTACCGGAGAGTGAGTCTGGAAGACACGCTCAACGCCTTCGCCGTTGGAAATTTTACGAACAGTGAATGCAGAGTGCAGACCGCGGTTACGAATAGCGATAACCACGCCCTCGAATGCCTGCAGACGTTTTTTGGAACCTTCAACAACCCATACTTTCACTTCCACGGTATCACCCGGACGGAAGGAAGGTACGTCCTGCTTCATCTGCTCTTGTTCAAGTTGCTTAATAATGTTGCTCATAATTTAATCTCTTATCCTGGGTAAACTGATATCTCGGGGGCTTACGCCATCCCATCATGTTTATGTTGCTGTTGCGCGTGTTCGGTTTTGAACTCCGCCAGCAACCTTGCTTGCTCTTCAGTCAGAGCCAGGTTTTCCAGAAGTTCAGGTCTTCTAAGCCAGGTACGGCCCAGCGACTGTTTCAAACGCCAGCGACGTATCTCGGCATGGTTGCCCGACAGTAACACTGACGGAACTTCCATCCCTTCTAACACCTCAGGCCGCGTATAGTGCGGGCAATCCAGCAATCCTTCAGCAAAGGAATCTTCCGTTGCTGAGGCTTCATGTCCCAGTACCCCCGGAATAAACCGGGAGACAGAGTCAATCAACGTCATTGCTGGTAACTCACCACCACTCAGAACGTAATCCCCGATTGACCATTCTTCGTCAATTTCGGTTTGGATCACGCGCTCATCTATACCTTCGTAGCGACCGCACACCAGAATCAATTTTTGATTCGTTGCCAGTTCGCTGACGCCCGCTTGATCAAGCTTGCGCCCCTGCGGTGACAGATAGATCACCTTAGCGCCTTCACCCGCCGCGCTTTTTGCTGCATAAATGGCATCCCGTAAAGGTTGCACCATCATTAACATCCCCGGTCCGCCGCCGTAAGGACGATCGTCCACGGTACGGTGCCGGTCATGCGTGAAGTCACGAGGACTCCAGCTCTGGATGCTCAGCAGGCCATTTTTAACTGCCCGGCCAGTTACCCCGTAATCGGTAATTGCGCGGAACATTTCAGGAAACAGGCTAATTATGCCAATCCACATAGCGCCGTCTTTTACCGTTTATCCGGTGGTTTAAAAACCAGGATCCCAATCTACTTCGATTGAACGAGTAGTGAGATCGACTTTCTTGATAACCTGCCCATCGAGGAACGGTACGAGACGTTCCTTGATACCAAACGCATCTTTCAGGTTTGCCTTAATGACGAGAACGTCATTAGATCCGGTTTCCATCATGTCGACGACTTTACCGAGATCGTAGCCTTCAGTGGTCACTACCTGGCAGCCCATCAGGTCTTTCCAGTAGTAGTCACCCTCTTCAAGCTGAGGCAACTGCGAAGAATCTACGACAATTTCACAATTCGTCAGCAGGTTCGCCGCATCACGATCGTCAACGCCTTTCAGCTTGATGATCATGTCCTGATTGTGGTGCTTCCAGCTTTCCAACTGGACTTGCTGCCACTGACCCGCCTTCTGGATAAACCAGGGCTGATAGTCAAAAATGCTTTCGGCGTCTTCGGTGGAAGAAAACACTCTGAGCCACCCACGAATACCGTAAGACGAACCCATTTTTCCCAAAACGATGGGATCAACAGGTGCTTGCGCGGTGAGTTGTTTGCTCATCATGACCACCGTGACAGATTAAGCTGCTTTGTTTACTTCTTTGATCAGCGCAGCAACGCGATCAGAAATAGTTGCGCCCTGGCCAACCCAGTGAGCAATGCGATCCAGATCCAGGCGGGCGCCTTCTTCTTTTTCGCTAGCGATTGGGTTGAAGAAACCAACGCGCTCAATGAAGCGACCGTTGCGTGCATTACGGCTGTCAGCGACAACAACCTGGTAGAACGGACGCTTTTTAGCGCCGTGACGTGCTAAACGAATAGTTACCATAACATCCTCTTGTGTGAATAAAACAACCGGACCCCATCGAGGAACGGAGTCCGGTGTCATATTAAAAGCCCGAAAATTTTACTGATTTCTGGAGAAAATGCAATCAACAGTTAATAACTCTGTCGCATAAGGTCATTTAGCGACCAGGAAATCCCGGCGGCATCATCCCTTTCATGCTTCTCATCATCTTCGCCATTCCGCCCTTCTTCATCTTCTTCATCATGCGCTGCATGTCGTCGAACTGCTTCAGAAGACGGTTAACATCCTGTACCTGCATACCGCAACCGGCAGCGATACGACGTTTACGCGAACCTTTGATGATTTCTGGCTTAGCGCGCTCTTTCAGCGTCATCGAGTTGATGATGGCTTCCATACGCACCAGCACTTTATCGTCCATCTGCGACTTCACGTTCTCCGGGATCTGTCCCATGCCCGGCAGTTTGCCCATCAGGCTGGCCATGCCGCCCATGTTTTTCATCTGGCGCAACTGTTCAAGGAAATCGTTGAGATCGAAGCCGTCGCCTTTTTTCAGCTTGCTGGCTAATTTCTCAGCCTGCGCGCGGTCAACTTTGCTTTCGATATCTTCGATCAGCGACAGAACATCGCCCATACCGAGAATACGGGAAGCGATGCGGTCCGGATGGAACGGTTCCAGCGCCTCTGTTTTCTCACCAACACCGAGGAATTTGATCGGTTTGCCAGTGATGTGACGAATCGAGAGCGCCGCACCGCCGCGGGCATCGCCGTCTACTTTGGTCAACACTACGCCGGTAAGCGGTAACGCTTCATTGAACGCTTTTGCCGTATTGGCGGCATCCTGACCGGTCATGGCGTCAACCACAAACAAGGTTTCAACCGGGTTAATCGAAGCGTGGACTTGTTTGATCTCGTCCATCATCGCTTCATCAACGTGCAAACGACCGGCAGTATCCACCAGCAACACGTCGTAGAATTTCAGTTTGGCTTCTTTCAGCGCCGCATTAACGATATCGACCGGCTTCTGACCAACATCTGAAGGGAAGAAATCGACGCCTACCTGTTCGGCCAGCGTCTCAAGCTGTTTGATTGCCGCCGGACGATAAACGTCGGCAGAAACCACCAGCACTTTCTTTTTGTGCTTCTCGCGCAGGAACTTACCGAGTTTACCAACGCTGGTTGTTTTACCGGCACCTTGCAGGCCCGCCATCAGCACCACCGCAGGCGGCTGCGCAGCCAGATTCAGGGTCTGGTTCTCTTCGCCCATCGCCGCAACCAGTTCGTTACGGACGATTTTGACGAACTCCTGCCCCGGCGTCAGGCTCTTGTTAACTTCATGACCAACCGCTTTCTCTTTTACGCGATTGATAAACTCACGCACTACCGGCAGAGCGACGTCCGCCTCCAGCAGCGCCATGCGCACTTCGCGCAGCGTATCTTTAACGTTGTCTTCAGTAAGGCGTCCACGGCCACTGATATTGCGCAGCGTGCGCGACAAACGATCGGTTAAATTATCAAACATTGTCTCTCGCCTGGGGTGGAAACGGTTGGCCGCAATCGCGACACATCATCAGTATTTTGCCGCAGTATAACATGAAGGCGTCTTTGTTGTTATGCAACGGTTGGAGCCGCGTTCACCTGACGCTATACTGCTTTTCTTTCTCATTGCTCAAACTGTCGACATTACTATGCCCGTTTTTGCTCTGCTCGCGCTCGTCGCCTACTCTGTCAGTCTCGCACTGATTATTCCCGGTCTGCTGCAAAAAAACGGCGGCTGGCGGCGAATGGCTATTATTTCTGCGGTCATCGCGCTGGTTTGCCACGCTATTGCTCTTGAAGCCCGCATACTGCCCGGCGGTGATAGCGGACAAAACCTTAGCCTGTTGAATGTCGGTTCGTTGGTCAGCCTGATGATCTGTACGGTGATGACCATTGTGGCCTCACGTAACCGTGGCTGGCTGCTGCTGCCGATTGTTTACGCCTTTGCGCTCATCAACCTGGCGCTGGCGACCTTCATGCCCAATGAATACATCACCCACCTGGAAGCAACACCCGGGATGCTGATGCACATTGGCTTATCGCTCTTTTCCTACGCCACGCTGATTATCGCTGCCCTGTACGCGCTGCAACTGGCATGGATTGATTACCAACTGAAGAACAAGAAGTTGGCGTTTAATCAGGAAATGCCTCCACTGATGAGTATTGAACGTAAAATGTTCCACATCACGCAAATTGGTGTGGTGCTATTGACGCTCACTCTCTGTACAGGCCTGTTCTACATGCACAACTTATTTAGCATGGAAAATATCGACAAGGCCGTGCTCTCTATTGTGGCGTGGTTTGTCTATATTGTGCTGCTGTGGGGGCATTATCATGAAGGATGGCGTGGACGCCGCGTTGTCTGGTTTAACGTCGCCGGCGCAGTTATTCTGACACTGGCCTATTTTGGCAGCCGAATTGTCCAGCAGTTAATCAGCTAAACCAGAAAAGGAGCTTCCCCTGGAACATATCTCTACTACCACGTTGATCATAATTTTGATCATCATGGTGGTCATTTCAGCCTATTTTTCCGGCTCCGAAACCGGAATGATGACACTCAACCGCTATCGCCTGCGACATATGGCGAAGCAGGGTAATCGCTCGGCTAAACGGGTCGAAAAATTACTGCGCAAACCTGACCGCCTGATAAGCCTGGTGTTAATCGGCAATAACCTGGTCAATATTCTCGCTTCCGCACTGGGCACCATTGTCGGAATGCGCTTGTACGGTGATGCAGGCGTGGCGATTGCGACCGGCGTGCTGACCTTCGTGGTGCTGGTTTTTGCCGAAGTATTGCCGAAAACCATTGCCGCGCTGTACCCGGAAAAAGTCGCCTATCCGAGTAGTTTTCTGCTGGCTCCGCTGCAAATTTTGATGATGCCACTGGTCTGGCTACTGAACGCCATCACCCGTATGCTGATGCGTATGATGGGTATCAAAACCGATATCGTAGTCAGCGGCTCTTTAAGCAAAGAGGAGTTGCGCACCATTGTGCACGAATCACGCTCACAAATTTCCCGCCGCAATCAGGATATGCTGCTATCGGTGCTCGATCTGGAAAAAATGACCGTTGATGACATCATGGTGCCGCGCAGTGAAATCATCGGCATCGATATCAACGACGACTGGAAATCGATTCTCCGTCAACTCTCCCACTCTCCTCACGGGCGCATCGTGCTGTACCGCGACTCTCTGGACGACGCCATTAGTATGCTGCGAGTACGTGAAGCCTGGCGGCTGATGTCGGAGAAAAAAGAGTTCACTAAAGAAACCATGCTGCGCGCTGCGGACGAAATTTATTTTGTTCCGGAAGGCACGCCGCTCAGTACACAATTAGTTAAATTTCAACGCAATAAAAAGAAAGTTGGTCTGGTCGTCAACGAATACGGAGATATTCAGGGGCTGGTCACAGTTGAAGATATTCTTGAAGAGATTGTCGGTGATTTCACCACGTCGATGTCACCAACGCTTGCCGAAGAGGTCACACCGCAAAACGACGGTTCGGTGATTATCGATGGCACCGCCAACGTGCGAGAAATTAACAAAGCCTTTAACTGGCATCTACCGGAAGATGATGCCCGCACGGTTAATGGCGTTATTCTGGAGGCGCTGGAAGAGATCCCTGTCGCAGGCACCCGCGTGCGTATTGGCGAGTACGATATCGATATCCTCGACGTTCAGGACAATATGATTAAGCAGGTAAAAGTTTTTCCTGTAAAACCGCTACGTGAAAGCGTGGCGGAGTAACGAAAACGGCCCGGCATTCATATGCAGGGCCGTAACTCATTACGAAGGCAGAAATTAAGCTTTCGCTTTCGCGACAGTAACCATCGCCGCACGAATCGTACGACCGTTCAGCGTATAACCCTTCTGCATGATGCCCAGTACGTTACCCGGCGCAACGTCATCAGATTCCACCATTGCGATGGCCTGATGCACGTTTGGATCCAGCGGTACGTTCGTTTCGGCAATGACATCAACGCCAAATTTACGTACTACATCCAGCATCGACTTCAGCGTCAGCTCAATACCTTCAACCATCGCAGACATATCCGGGTTAGCTTTATCAGCCACTTCCAGCGCACGATCCAGACTATCAATCACCGGCAGCAATTCGTTGATGAATTTCTCCAGCGCAAATTTATGCGCTTTTTCGATATCCAGTTCAGTACGACGACGCAGGTTTTCCATTTCCGCTTTTACGCGCAAAATACCGTCCCGTTCACGGGTCTGGGCTTCAGCCAGCTGAGCTTCGAGATTCGCAATTTTTTCATCGCGCGGATCCACCTGCTCAGCAGAAGCTTCTGGCTCAACTGCCTCAATCTCTTCGTGCTGATCCATGATAATTTCTTCCGGGGCTTGCCCCTCAGGCGTTTTCTGTTCTTTACTACTCATGAATTTCTCCGCGTTTTTTTCGCATTCATCTCGCTAACTTGGCTTATTATGGGGATCAGTTTCAGGGTTTCAAGGGAAGCACTCACATTGTCATCAATCTTCACAACAAGGACCTCGGAAAAATGAATAATCATTTCAAGTGTATTGGCATTGTGGGACACCCACGGCACCCTACTGCACTGACAACACATGAAATGCTCTACCGCTGGTTGTGCACAAAAGGTTACGAGGTCATCGTTGAGCAGCAAATCGCTCACGAACTGCAACTGAAGAATGTGAAAACTGGCACACTCGCGGAGATTGGACAACTGGCTGATCTCGCGGTAGTTGTTGGTGGCGACGGTAATATGCTGGGCGCGGCGCGCACGCTCGCCCGCTACGACATTAAAGTCATTGGCATCAACCGTGGCAACCTGGGTTTCCTGACTGACCTTGACCCCGATAACGCCCAACAACAGTTAGCCGATGTGCTGGAAGGCCACTACATCAGCGAAAAACGTTTTTTGCTGGAAGCACAAGTCTGCCAGCAAGATTGCCAGAAGCGCATCAGCACAGCGATTAACGAAGTAGTGCTTCACCCAGGTAAAGTAGCGCATATGATTGAGTTCGAAGTGTATATCGACGAGATCTTTGCGTTTTCTCAGCGCTCCGATGGACTGATTATTTCTACGCCTACAGGTTCTACCGCCTATTCCCTCTCGGCGGGCGGCCCGATTCTGACACCATCACTGGATGCAATTACCCTGGTGCCAATGTTCCCGCATACACTCTCGGCGCGCCCGCTGGTCATTAACAGCAGCAGCACAATTCGCCTGCGCTTTTCGCACCGCCGTAGCGATCTGGAAATTAGCTGCGACAGCCAGATAGCGCTACCGATTCAGGAAGGTGAAGATGTCCTGATTCGTCGTTGTGATTACCATCTGAATCTGATTCATCCAAAAGATTACAGCTATTTCAATACATTAAGCACTAAACTCGGCTGGTCAAAAAAATTATTTTAATTTTACACCAGCCTCTTTACTGTATATAAAACCAGTTTATACTGTACACAATAACAGTAATGGTTTTTCATACAGGAAAACGACTATGTTGGCACAACTGACCATCAGCAACTTTGCTATTGTTCGTGAGCTTGAGATTGATTTTCACAGCGGTATGACCGTAATAACCGGTGAGACCGGCGCAGGCAAATCTATTGCAATAGATGCGCTCGGCCTTTGTCTCGGTGGTCGCGCTGAAGCCGACATGGTGCGTACCGGCGCTGCTCGCGCAGACCTGTGCGCTCGTTTTTCTCTTAAAGATACGCCAGCGGCTCTGCGCTGGCTGGAAGAAAACCAACTGGAAGATGGCCGCGAATGCCTGCTTCGTCGCGTGATCAGTAGCGATGGCCGCTCCCGTGGTTTCATCAACGGCACGGCCGTTCCTCTGTCACAACTGCGCGAACTGGGTCAGTTGCTCATCCAGATCCACGGTCAGCATGCTCATCAGTTACTCACCAAAGCCGAGCACCAAAAATTCCTGCTTGATGGCTACGCCAATGAAACTTCTCTGCTCCAGGAAATGACCGCTCGTTATCAGTTGTGGCATCAAAGCTGCCGCGACCTGGCGCATCATCAACAGTTAAGTCAGGAACGCGCCGCTCGCGCGGAACTGCTGCAATATCAGTTAAAAGAACTGAACGAATTTAATCCGCAGCCCGGTGAGTTTGAACAAATCGACGAAGAGTACAAGCGTCTGGCTAACAGCGGTCAATTGCTGACTACAAGCCAGAATGCACTGGCATTAATGGCCGACGGCGAAGATGCAAACCTGCAAAGTCAGCTTTATACAGCAAAACAATTGGTTAGCGAACTGATTGGTATGGACAGCAAACTGTCCGGTGTACTTGATATGCTGGAAGAGGCCACAATCCAGATAGCTGAAGCCAGTGACGAATTACGCCACTACTGCGATCGTCTGGATCTCGACCCTAACCGGTTGTTCGAACTTGAACAACGTATCTCAAAACAGATTTCACTGGCACGTAAACACCACGTCAGCCCGGAAGCATTGCCGCAATATTATCAATCACTGCTGGAAGAACAACAGCAACTCGACGATCAGGCCGACTCACAAGAAACTCTCGCGCTGGCCGTAACTAAACACCATCAGCAGGCGCTGGAAACGGCACGCGCGTTACACCAACAACGCCAGCACTATGCAGCAGAACTTGCGCACCTGATCACCGACAGTATGCACGCACTCTCCATGCCGCATGGGCAATTTACGATTGATGTGAAATTTGATGAGCATCACCTGAGCGCTGACGGTGCCGACCGCATTGAGTTTCGGGTTACCACCAACCCTGGTCAGCCAATGCAGCCTATCGCCAAAGTCGCATCCGGTGGTGAATTGTCGCGTATCGCTCTGGCGATTCAGGTTATTACAGCGCGTAAAATGGAAACGCCAGCGCTCATTTTCGATGAAGTGGATGTGGGGATCAGCGGCCCGACTGCAGCAGTCGTCGGCAAACTGCTACGTCAGCTTGGCGAATCAACCCAGGTAATGTGTGTTACCCACCTGCCACAAGTCGCAGGATGCGGTCATCAACACTATTTTGTCAGCAAAGAAACAGATGGCGCGATGACAGAAACACATATGCAATCACTGGATAAAAAGGCGCGGTTACAGGAGTTGGCGCGCTTACTTGGTGGTAGCGAAGTTACCCGCAACACCCTGGCGAACGCGAAAGAACTGCTTGCGGCGTAAACTTTTTTACTGCTTCACGGTCAGAGTAGACAGCAAAACGCCGTAAGACCCGACAGCAAAAGGTTTTAAAGTGACGAAAGGTCTATTATCATCGGCATATTACAGATGAGCCACGTACTGCTCGGGCCCGAAAAGGAATCAAATCACTATGCGCTGTAAAACGCTGACTGCTGCCGCAGCAGTACTATTGATGTTGACCGCAGGCTGTTCCACTCTGGAGCGAGTGGTTTACCGTCCTGACATCAACCAGGGGAACTATCTGACCGCTAACGACGTATCCAAAATACGCGTTGGCATGACGCAACAACAAGTTGCGTACGCATTGGGTACACCGCTGATGTCCGATCCATTTGGTACGAATACCTGGTTCTATGTCTTCCGCCAACAACCAGGTCATGAAGGTGTAACGCAGCAAACGCTGACGCTGACCTTTAACAGCAGCGGTGTGTTGACCAATATTGATAACAAACCCGCACTGAGTGGCAACGAATAAAATTTGCTGTTTATAGCGATCAAAAAGGTGCTCGCTGAGCACCTTTTTTCTGCCTGCTATTTATTCGCTGACTTCTCTGCCCGCTGCCTGCGAAGCTCTTTCGGATCGGCAATCAATGGTCGATAAATCTCTACACGATCGCCATCGCGCACGATATCACTCAGTTTTGCCGGACGACTGTAAATGCCGACTTTATTTTTAGTTAAATCGATATCTGTACGCAATTCCAGCAAACCGCTGGCGCGAATCGCCTCTTCAACCGTCGCTCCCTCCTGCAACATCACACGTTGCAGGTACTGCTTCTCTGGTAACGCGTAAGCTACCTCAACGGCAATTTTACCTGGCACTATAAACCTCTTTTGCTCGCACAGTGAAAGCCTGCACCATATTAGTCGCCAGCTCTTTAAACACGCGACCAAAGGCGAGTTCAATCAGCTTATTAGTAAACTCAAAATCGAGATGAAACTCGATACGGCACGCCTCCTGGCTCAGCGGCGTAAACTTCCAACCGCCGATCAACTTCTTGAACGGCCCATCAACCAGATTCATGAGGATACTTTGGTTACTGGTCAACTGATTCCGGGTAGTAAACGTTTTGCTGATCCCAGCCTTAGAGACATCTACCGCAGCGGTCATCTGCCCAGGAGTGGACTCCAGAATCCGACTTCCGGTACAACCCGGCAAAAACTGAGGATAAGACTGAACGTCATTCACTAACTGATACATTTGCTCCGCGCTGTAGGGTACGAGTGCGGTCCGGCTAATTTGAGGCATAACAAATTCCATCAACAAAAAACCAACAAATAATATCATTTATCCTGCTGTAAAAAAAACGCTATCCCGGCACTGGGTAACATCGGGTTCATGCTAAGATAGAGCCTTGTCCCCCGCAGGATTAATATGGGGTGTTTTCGATTTCAGATTACCGATGATTCACGACGCTTATGACGAAGAAAAAAGCACATAAACCTGGTTCAGCAACCATAGCGCTCAACAAGCGCGCCCGTCACGAATACTTTATTGAAGAAGAGTTTGAAGCGGGACTCGCCCTGCAAGGCTGGGAAGTTAAATCCCTGCGTGCAGGAAAAGCCAATATTAGCGACAGCTATGTTCTTCTGCGCGACGGAGAAGCGTTCCTGTTTGGCGCAAATATCACGCCGATGGCTGTGGCTTCCACGCATGTGGTGTGCGATCCTACTCGTACTCGCAAGCTACTTCTCAACCAGCGCGAACTGGACTCATTGTACGGTCGCGTAAATCGTGAAGGCTATACCGTAGTGGCGCTCTCCCTGTACTGGAAAAATGCCTGGTGCAAAGTAAAAATTGGTGTCGCGAAAGGTAAGAAACAACACGATAAACGTTCTGACATCAAAGAACGTGAATGGCAGGTGGATAAAGCACGTATCATGAAAAACGCTCACCGTTAAACCTACATAACATATACTGATCAGCCCCTCACCGCGCCTCCCCTCTCCGGTGGCGCGAATGAACATCTTGTTGATAATCATATTTAACACAGATGTAGTCATCCCCATGCTTAATCGAATAAAAATCATGCTACGCAGGCGCTAAATCCTTGACGATGTCGCCATTGGGGCTGGTCATGGCGCTCACAAATCTGGTATACTCACCGTTACACATTGGGGCTGATTCTGGATTCGACGGGATTTGCGAAACCCAAGGTGCATGCCGAGGGGCGGTTGGCCTCGTAAAAAGCCGCAAAAAATAGTCGCAAACGACGAAAACTACGCTTTAGCAGCTTAATAACCTGCTTAGAGCCCTCTCTCCCTAGCCTCCGCTCTTAGGACGGGGATCAAGAGAGGTCAAACCCAAAAGAGATCGCGTGGAAGCCCTGCCTGGGGTTGAAGCGTTAAAACTTAATCAGGCTAGTTTGTTAGTGGCGTGTCTGTCCGCAGCTGGCAAGCGAATGTAAAGACTGACTAAGCATGTAGTACCGAGGATGTAGGAATTTCGGACGCGGGTTCAACTCCCGCCAGCTCCACCAAATAAAACAAGGGGTTACGTGAAAACGTAGCCCCTTCATAGTTGGTTGAGTCCATATTGCGTCCACTTAGCCTTTCTTTTGGTCGTTCTGACCACATCAAGATCTAGGAAAGGATTTCAATGTTTGCTCTACCAACAGAGGATGGCGCTGGTAGTGCATTGCATGGTTCGTCGGTTAATACCTATAAGCATTCAACCAGCCTTTATTTTTTATAAAAGATAGGCGGTTTTCTCATGGATAAGATTTGCTATCAAAAAGTTCGAGCAGAGTTCATAAGCTGTGTTGAAAGGACATTACAGCGTCTTCAACAAGAAGCTACAATTATGCCCTTTCATTCTGCGCTCCTAAGTAAAGAAGCTGTGTTTTGGAGCCGTTTTGAAAGATCATTCAGCACTAGTTTTGGACAGTCGGTAATAGAAAGAATCTCAGCATTTATTGCACAGTCTTCAGGTGCAGAAAATGTCCAAACACAAAAAGAAACTTTCGTTACCATTGACCATGATCAATTAAGAGCCATAGAACATCATATTGGGCAGCTAAGATTAAGAGGTTCTGGCGCTCGTCCTTGTTGGAACGATGATTATTCTCATATTCTACAGATTCACTCATCATCTGGTTTTGACGAGTTGCGCGTCATTTCAGACCTCTATTTTTTCAGAGATGGCAAGCATAATTATTTTTCGATTAAAACTGTAAAACCTAATATAGATCAAACAGCAGAAGCAAAACGAGATTTACTTAAGCTTAAAATTAATGACCCTGATTGCAATGTTTATTTCGGTTTATATTACAACCCATTCGGCGATCGTCGTGAATTATATAACTGGACTCCACCCATGAAAATATTTAATTTCCATACTGATCCTTGCATTTTAATTGGGCGAGATTATTGGGATACACTAGGTGGGCATGGAACATATGAAACTGTTTTAGAGATAGCTTCATCTGTAAGTGAAGAACTGCAACAAAAAATCAGACAGTATGGTATAGATAATTTTGTATAATCAGGTAAGGGAGGCTAACCCCCCCCCTTATTTTTACACAGCCAAATTCAAATCAAGATCATCTTGTTCAGATAACTTTTCCTCTAAAAATAAATCAGATGTATTCTTATAGCGCGAATATTTAAACCCCGGATACTTCTTAGGTAAAATGCCATTATCAAAGTTAATCAGGTGTTTCCCTATAGCATAACCAAGCCCCACAGGAACAGCGTTACCAAGCTGCTTATATTGATCTAATAATTTCCCCTCAATAGCCCAAGAATCGGGAAATTGCTGAAGCTTTTTATATTCCTCTATAGATAAAGGCCTTACCTCTTCAGGATGAGCCAAATCAGTGGCAGGCATTGCAGGATGTGTAACTAATGTTGGTGACGGTTTGTCCCATGACAGCCGTCGTAAGAATCCCGTTTTACCCCCACCTGAAAAAAAAGAATTACCTAATGCTTCCTTTTGAAGCTCTATCGGTAGATTTTTCCAATACTCTCCAGGCCCAAGCATTCTATAATATTTTTTCCGTTTTTCAGGAAAATCAAGATGAGTATGATGAATGCCATTTAAATCAGCCACTGTTTCTGCAAATGTTTTCCAAACCGGTAAACCAAACTCTCCCGCTTGCGAATGTGTTGGTTCAAGGTAAGGTATTTTTCTACCATCACGGGAACACAACATTACGACACGCTCACGTGTTTGAGGAACACCAAAATTAGCTGCATTATAAAGTTCAAATGAGCAGCTATATCCATTAGCCTTTATCATTCTATATATATAACTTAGCACCCCCCCAGCCTGCTCTTCATTCTTCAGGGGGGGGAAATCCTCACCTCTCTCACTATGGGGACGATGTTGAAGGGGAGCAGACAATAATCCTCGAACATTCTCGATTATAAAATATCTTGGCCTGATCTCGAAAACTGTTTCAAGATACTTAAGAAACACGTTACCACGCTCATCTTCAAATCCTAAGCGTTTACCTGCGGTTGAAAAAGCCTGACAAGGAGGCCCTCCCATAATTAAATCAACTTCATCCCCAAGCGAAAGCCCAGCATGCTCTAAAATTTCTTGAGAGGAATAATCACGAATATCCCCAATTAAAGCCATATCAGGTTTATTTTTCTTTATCGTTTTACGCGCACTTTTATCAATTTCACATGCCAAGAGAGTCTTAAACCCAGCTTTCTCTAAACCTAAATCCAACCCCATTGCACCACTAAAAAAACTAAGAGCTATTGGTTTTGTAGTTTCAATTTTTGACATTCTATCTTCATCTTTCATCAAATTTTTTAGTTCAATAATATTGCTACTTTCCAGGAGCCATATCTTACCGGACTGTCTCGCCGAGGGTATCTTACCTTCACGACACAATGACCTTACTCTTTGTGGGGATATTCCCAATATGCTAGCAGCTTCACTCACAGTTAAAGTGGTACTCACTTTTTTTTTCCCAACCGATAGATGTCTATATACCCAATTTGCCAAGATACAGAAATAAAGTCAACGTTCATGAAAGACTTTTCAATCGTAGCCATTCCATGAAAGGCTGCTAAACCACGTGGAGCTTAGGTGTCAGTCATCAGCGTTGTTGGTGGAGCCGATTTTCAAATATTATTTAATATGATAAAAATAAAATTTTTTCTTTATAATCAAAATGATATAAAAAAACCCTAATCATCTTACGGTTCTAAAAACTGTAATTACCTGAAATTCCTGTCAATCATTTCAGTTTCTGTTCTCCGCAAAGCCGCCAGTAATGGCGCGGTCTGGCGCTCAGGTTTGTAGAAAAATAAAACTGAAAAAATTTCCAGATCCAGAAACCGCAGGCGGGTGCGGTGTAGCGCCGTTTTTGTCTGCGAAAGATTTATTTTGTCGGTGCATCGCTGCGCCAGCGCAGCGCCATGCGCACGATCTTTTATATGTGTTGCGTTGGGTTAATTTGTTGTTTTAAGTGCTGAGAACGCGTTCTGCTGCGTCTGAGGATGGGTATAAAAAAGCCCGCATTATGCGGGCGTGTGGTCATGGTCAGGCAATTATATTCTGGTACTTGCTCCGGGTCTGCCCGGCTTTCGTCGCCGTCTGGGTGAACGCGTCGGCATTAGTTGGCGTCCCAACGGTGGGGTGCGAATGGCTCGCGCATTGCTGTGCCAGTTCTGCCAGTAAATCAATGGTATCCAACATCATGGTCAGGGCGTTGATACTCTCACTGCCAATATGGACAGTTGCCCCCATGACCTGCTGACCGCCAGCGGCCACTGATTTACGCAGTGCGGCAATTTTCTCTGTCAGGCTTTCGCCAACCTCCACGGCTACAGCACCGCCCACTTTAGTGGACTGCTGTCCTGCTATGTCCGTTTCTTCGTTTCCTTCAATACTGGCCAGCCTGTTACCTTTCACCGCCTGGCTATAATCACCGGCACTTACCTGCTGGATGGCTCCGGCCAGCAATGTGGTGGTTCCCAGTACCGTGGTTTTATCCGTGGCTTTCACCGTGGTTTCACGGCTGACCAGTTCGCGCTGTTCCGTATCGGCTTTTACGGTTCGCGCCATCGATGTTTCACTGATGGTCTGATCGGTCTGTCTTACCCAGTCTCCTGCCTGAGTCACCCGCTGGGAAACTTCTTCCCGCTGCTGCTGCAATTGCTCACCGGGTTTAACGTCCGGCAGGCTGGTACCATCCGGCAGCGTCTGCCACTATGCAGGCCGGGAGGTGCAGGACATTCGTGGTGTGCTGGCGGTATTCGCAGAACGTCGTCAGGACCGCAGCGGCCCGTATGTGGTACTGCGCTGCGTCACACTTGATTAACCTGATATGAGGAGCACTACATTGTCGAATACAACACCCACAACAAACCATGATATTACAGAGCCATGGTGGGGACTGAAGCGCAATATCACCCCGTGTTTTGGCGCGCGACTGGTTCAGGAAGGCAACCGCCTTCATTATCTGGCTGACCGCGCCAGTATTACCGGTAAATTCAGTGACGCGGATTTACGTCATCTCGACCAGGCATTTCCGCTGCTGATGAAGCAGATGGAACTGATGCTGACCAGCGGTGAACTCACACCCCGTCATCAGCACTGCGTTACGCTGTATGCAAAGGGGCTCACCTGCGAAGCGGACTCGCTTGCCAGTTGTGGCTATGTGTATATAGCCATTTATCCGACGCCGGCAACAACTGCGTAACCCCGCACAAAACCTCCCTTTGCCTTACCCATTTCACAACGAGATAACCCTCATGCAGACACCCTCAGCACCCCGGACGGGGGCGGCTCCGTCACGACCGTCACCCGTCCAAATCTGGCAGACCCTGCTCACGTACCTGTTGCAACAGCACTATGGTCTTACGGTCAATGACACGCCGTTTGGCAATGACGGCGTCATTGAGCAGCATGTTGACGCCGGTATTTCGCTGGCAGACGCAGTGAATTTTATCGTGAAAAAGTACGGTCTGGTTCGTACCGACCGCCACGGCTTCAGTGGCGCGGAGCAGTCCCCCCTTCATCGGCAGTACCGATATCCTCCGCGCCCGTAAAGCCACCGGGTTGATGACCCGCAATGACTACAAAGCGGTTACCAATATTACTGGTGGAAAATACAGCGGGGTGACACGATGAAACTCGCCCTCTCCATGGCACTGATGGTCTCACCTCTGCTACACGCCGCAGAGGCTCCGGTCAGGATTAGTCTTGAGCAAGTTAAAAATCCGTATTACCCGAATCTGCTTCAGCAGCGCGTTCATGTTCAGTCGCTGACTGACAGCGTCACTATTAAGGATATTGTCGTTAATCGGGGTAACTGCCCAATTCAGAAGATGCCCACCGTCTATGCAGGCAACAAACCTGTTCCACTGGTACCTTCAACACTGCCTTACGGGAAAGAGATTGCCGTCTACATTAAAGGCCCATGCAGTGTGGCAGAGATTAACGTCATCACCAGTCAGGGGGACTGGCTGATGAAGTGCTAATTTCGTTTGAACAATATCTGGTCTGACAATCAGTTGTCAGACCCTGTTGTTCCATTAGTCCTTAAATAAAAGAAATCAGATATTAATACTGCGTATTAATAGCCATCATAAACCCCTCCCCCGTAAGGTCCCTCCCCTTAACGGGTTCACCATAGTATATCCCTCTTGATTTCAGTGCATTAGCGCTCTGTCCCTCCGTGTCTGACTGCTTTGTGTCTGGAGAAAACGTTGCTAACGTAACGATAAGATAATCTAGGGGAAGCAGCTCATAGCGCTGATTACACTTCCTTATACTCATATATCAGTTGTGGCACACTCCAATCACATTTGTTAATTATCTTTCTTTACCCCAACAGTTGTTATGCTACATTCGAGTATCCTTTTTAGGGGTAAATCAGTGGTTCTCGCATTCGGCGATGACTGTGGGAGTACCCCATTGATGAACTCTACAGCAATATGAAATGTCTCACATTTTGTCTTATTGACCATTGCGCTACTGCATCCATTCTGCAGCATGGTACCCCCCTAGCCTTAAACATCTCCGCCTGCTCGCAACCAGAGGCAACTCAATGAAAATACACATTGCAGCGACCCAAGGGTTACACCAAAACGAGCATGATGCCATTATTGCCATAGAGAAGGCTCTACCCACACACTGGGTTGGATATGCGGGTATCTTGCTGGTCGACAAAAATCGCAAAAGCCTGGAATTTGATGTATTGATCTTCGCCGAAGATCGTATCCTGATGGTAGAACTGAAAAATTTCCACGGTCAGGTTCGTATGGAAGACGACCAATGGATCCAGACCACACCAAGTGGGCGTGAAATCAAACACGGATCTCCCATCGACCTCAAGCGCGAGCATGCAGTACGAATCAAATCCATGTTTAAGGAAGAACTGCGCGAACTGTGGGGGATACTTTCTACGAAATTCAGGCATTAGTGGTTCTCACTGGCGATGTCAAAATCACACAGCAATCTCCTAAAGATAAAGGCTTTGTACTGACGCTCGATGAGTTTCTGACCATCACGAATCTGGATACCTATTTTGACAAAATGCCCGACACCAGGGCTGAAAGTTATTTTTGCCGTAATCCCGAAAAGCGCCCTTGCGCTCCCGGGCAAATTGCGATTTTTGAAAAATGGAAGCGTGGGGGGAATTACGTCCAGATCCGCCAGAGGCTTGAAGCAGGATATGTGCTCAGTGAGAAGACCCCACGGCTAGAAGGACCCAACGGCTTTTATAATGAGTTCGATGGCGAACATGAGCGCGATTCGGACGATAAAAGCCAGATACGGATGTGGGACTTTACCAAAATGGCCCATGTCGGCACAGACATGTCTGTACGCGTCTTCTATGGATTACGTGAGGACCGAACTCAGCGACATATACGTCGAACTGATAGCCAACTGGGCAAAGACTATCTACTGGAGCCCAAGCACAACCTTCAGGAAGATACCCTTACCGTCGACATGGCAGAAGTCTACCAAATTCCTCGGTTGGCTGAGCGTTTGGACGAATACCTGGTATCCTCGCCATTGTCGACTGAAAAACGTACATTATTGTTACGAGCTTTGCTAACACCATTGGCCGGTATGCATGCTATGGGGGTATACCACCGTGATTTAAGTGCTAAGCGCTTATGGTGGGATCGGGAACGTAATGCCATCATCGTCAGCGGCCTGACGAGTGCCAAATTTCCGGATTTGGGACACAAAAGCATAAGCGACATGCGTCAGGACCTGGATACGACTGGTATCGTGCTACCAGAGGATGCCTTTGGTAAGACCGAGGTTCTGAGCCAAGCCGTGGATGTGTTCCAACTAGGAGTGCTGTGCTACCACATTGCTTATGGAGAGCAACTGGCATTGCCCTGTGATGAGCCTCCACAATGGAAGAAGCCCTCAAATGATCCCTTCGGCGGTAAACTGGATGTTTTTATCCAGCAATGCCTGAAAGTCAATGCATCAGAACGTCACGCAGATGCGGGTGCAATGCTGGAGACGCTTACACGAACTCTTAATTTTCAAAACCTCGATACGAACGAAGATAAGGTCCGTGTACTCAATTCCTTAGCTGCGTTCAGCACTGAGGTTATGCCAATAACGAAATACCCACAGGCAGAAGCTCCGAATATGGATCCCCTGCGTCAACGCATGACTTTCCGTTCTACTACGGTTGATGGGCAACCCTGTATTGTTCGTATCTATTTGAATGCACGTCCCAACAAGGATAATCATGGTCAGTCTCAACGGCTGCTGCACTTCCTTGAACGCTGTGCTGTTGTCTCCAAAAATATTTTGTCGCTCCCGCCATTGATTGAGTTCGGCTGCGGCATGATGGGAACCCATATCGTCCAGTCCTATGCCCCTGGAGAAAGCCTGGAGCAGTGGTTTGCGCTACCCAACCGTAGCTATGAAGAGCGTTACCAATTGGCTGATGCGCTGATACGTGCAGTGCATAACCTGCACGATCTGGATTTGAGCCATGGCGATCTGAAGCCTGAGAACTTGCTGGTACAGATGGAAGGAGGCAAGTTAGGTATTCTGCTCCTGGATATGTTTGACTTAGATATGGACGGCCTTGCGCCGAGAAATTCTGAGTACGCCCCAACAACCGACGTCAGTGCAACAGCGCGTGATCGCTTTGCCGTATACATGATCGTTGATGAGCTATTTGCTGCTTGCATTCATCCCGGCGCTAATAAGATACGCAAGGAGATCCGCAATGCGTTAGGTGCTAACAACACTGTGCCACGTAGTCTCGACATATTGCGGCGAACTATGATCAACGCAAATGAACCCGAGTTGGTTGAGGTTACGCCCTTGGTGATCGAGTACTTGTCTTTCCCCAACGAACAGGGCGAGTTGTTCGAGATGGACTCTGGCATCTACCATCTGACGGCGAGCAATAATAAGGGGGACGTTCTAAAGTTAGTTTTCCAAGGTGTTTCACATAAACTGACCCTGAACCTCAAAGTTGATGGGCAGAGTCTTACTGTGCATCGAATGTTCTATGATCGGTTGGGTACGGGTGAGATCGTCTATGACACCCGTAACAACCGAAAGAATGGTAATCGTGCAATGTCGGTGGGACAGCCCTTTTTGCTTAAAAAAGGCTCTTATGATGCGACAAATGCGAAACTACTGGACTTTGTTAGGACATTACACGTAGTGCAGCACGCTCTGGGCACCAAACCAGTGGTGGAAGAACCATCGATAGCTGTTGTCAAAGATCAAGGAGAAGGTCTTAAGCGTCTCTGGCTACGCCTGGTTGAAGTAGAGCGCGAAACGCTGCCCACAGTAAAAGTCATTGCGAGCCCTAAGGAACGCGATGGAATCGTTCATGTACAGGTTAATGAGAACATCGACATTTTAGATCTTGCCGACGATGAGGTAATTAACGTAACCGCAGATGAACATGAAACTCACTTCGGCCAACTGGATGTTGCTAAATCCGGTAATGGTATACTGGTGTTTTCGGATGACAATCGCGGGAATAACTTCCGCCTGCAAAACATTCGGGAAGACACAATCCTGACCCTGTCAAATTCAGGGAGTGACGTTAGCTGGGAGCGGCGAGATCGGGCACTTTCACGCATTATTGCTAACGACGCAGTAATGGGAGATCTAACCGACCGCTTTATTACAGGCCCTCGCGGTTGCCAGCCCCCGGCGTTACCGATGCCGACCGACGAACAAATCAACCGCTATGGGCTGGATGATTCTAAACGCGCCGCATTCCTGTATTTGCTGCAGAATCCACTCAGTGTGTTGATGGGCCCACCGGGTACGGGTAAAACCACACTACTTAGTGCGACCTTAGACTATCTGCTGAATGATGCGGAAGTACGCCGAGTACTTGTTGTAAGCCAATCACATACTGCAGTTGATGAAGTGGCAAACCGTGTGCGTGAGTTGAGTTTTAAGCGTCAGGAACAATCCCCTGAGTTCAAACCACCAAGCATTGTACGCCTGGGTGAACGTCGCCGTATTAGCGAAGGTATGTTGGACGTCCACACCAATGCCCTGCAGGATCAAGCCCGAACGGCATTTCACCGCGATCTGGAAGTCCGACTGCTAGCGTTGTCAGCGCGCTTGAAATTGCCTGAGGCATTCGTACTGGAATCTGCTGCGCTGTATCGAGCCTGCGGTCGTGAATTGTTCGAGTTCACTCCTGCCCGAAATGAAGCAAGAGAAGCCAAGCAAGATAATATTGATGTGGTGAATCAGCCAAGTGTAACGCGAGAGGTTCGCCTAGCGGCTGAACGTCGACTAGATAACCTGACGAATGCTTTAACAGGCCGGCTGTCAGCTTTTACCGATATGCCCGACCAGGTACTGCAACACAATAAGCCGCTGTTTGCGGTACTCAACATGATTGCTGAGCGACATCAGATTAATAATCCTCAGCGCATTGAGCGGATGGCCGAAGTAATGAAGGTAGCCCATCACTGGTATCAGCGATTAGCCACCGACGAGACCGGCTACGCTGCCTTTGCTGCTCGTACTCGTCAATTGGTTGTTGGCACATTGGTTGGCATCGGGCATGGCGGATACCAACTGGATAAAAGCGCCTTTGACCTTGTGGTAATTGATGAGGCTGCGCGCGCTACATTTTCCGAGCTAGCCATAGCCATGCAGAGTGCGAAGCGAGTTTTGTTAGTGGGGGACTACAAGCAATTAGCACCGAGTTATGATGTAGGCCATGTACGCCAAGTTGCACGAGATCTAGGATTAACTGAGACCGATGTAAAAAGAACAGATTTTGAACGGGCTTACGCCTTGAACGATGGTCATATGTTGTTGAAGCAATATCGAATGGCACCCGCTATCGGTGACATAATTAGCCACTGCTTCTATGACGGCACGCTTGCCACGGGTCGACCTGCAGCTCCCGAGTGGATGTCATCCCTACCCGCCCCGTGGGATCGTACAGTATCATGGATCGATACCTCTGACAGTAAGGTACAGGAAACTAGTATTGGTAAAGCGATTGCCAATGATGTTGAAGTTAACCTATTGTGCAGCCTGCTGCGACAATTAGTCGACGATGAACAGACGATGGTGCAATTGCGCCAGTGGAATGACAAAGATACAACGCCAGCCATCGGGGTTATTACCGGCTACCGTAAGCAAGTTGAGCTCCTGCAGAGGCGGCTGGAATCTGAATCCTGGGCAGCGCCGATACGCTCAATGATGAAAGTTGATACCATTGACTCCTATCAGGGATCAGAAAATCGTATCATCTTATTAAGTTTAGTACGCCATAACTCCGAGCAAAAAGTCGGATTTATGACCGATAATGCCCGAGTCAACGTTGCCCTGTCTCGTGCAAAAGAGCGTCTGTTAATCATCGGTGCCGGGAGTATGTGGCAACAGGTGAATGTATGTCAGCCTCTGGCCCGCGTCTTCGACTATATCCATCAGCAGCTTCCGTGCCGAGATAGCGAATATCAGATCATTCGTTTGGCAGACCTGCCCCATATCGCTTGCGCAGAGGTGCAGGAGAGTGACTATGTATAACAAAACCCTTACCTTAAACAGAAAAGCGCAGCAACCCGTGGAACTGCCTGCAGATTATGACCGCTTGCTGCAGAGTATTACCGTGCTGGCTCCAGTGCAGAAGATCAGCTTGGACATTGATGTGACGCATAAAGCTGCACTCCCTGCGATTCTTGAGTCGGCACTCTTGCTGGTAGCTCAACTCGAAACCATCTCCCCTTCTGAGCTAGGGGGTTTTTTTGGACTCGCAGACCATGAACGCCAGGTTCTTGTTGATGAAATGATCGACACTGGCCTCGTGCAATACAATATTGAAGGCGATATCGCGACCACGGTTAAGCTGACGATGCAACGCAGGGAGGGCGCATCGGATGAGGGTATTACAATTGAGGATGTGGAAAATCACCGTGATTTTACCTTCGTCGATCTTTGCACTGGACACATTCAGCCCAAGTGTAATACAGACCTGCAGAAAGGATTGCCCGAGTTGGCTCGTAAGATCAATCGCAGTGACTTCACCGATTTAATCGCTAATCAATTTCGTCGCTTTCAGGTTTGCTTACCCGACACCAAGAGTAAGCGTGCGCTGCGTAGTTCCAAGGCCCGACTTTACCGGATAAATCGGGCCTCTGTTAGTCAATCAGGATTGAAACAGCAAATCTCACTCGATATCCACGCCCATTCCGACCCTATGAACGGAATTCGTCTGGATGCCAGATTGATGGACTATAGCTCAGAACATACTCGTTTGATGGAAAGCTCTGGTCTCAAAACAGAAGCTATAAATTGGTTGCATGAGCGCAAGCTAGAAGCCGCTACTACCACACTGGAGGACTATTGTGACCTAGCAAAAGATATAGTAATCCGCCGATATGTCAGCCGTAGTGGTAAGCTGGATCTAGGGCGTTTACTCCATGATCGCCAACGCAAAAAGACCAGCTATGGTGATAGCGCGACACAACGTATGATAATTGGGCCGATTTATGCTTCCCCCAACCGTAGCACCTTAATCAATTGGGCTGAACGGTTGCCACGTAATCAGCGGTTGCATCAAGGGATCTGGCTCGGGGCAACCAATGAGTTGTTTGGTGCTAGTTTAGGCCTTGAGTCGTTCATCAAACAAATGAACACCGAACTCAGTAGTGGGGAGCGTAACAGTCGTCTCAATTTGGCATTTCAGTGCGATGAGGGATTTCAGGCACGTCGTCTGATCACTAATCTGTTTAATAGCCGTACCGACGATAGCCTACGGATTTTCCAGAAAGGTCGTTCTGAGTCGCACTTGGAAATGTTGGTGTTCCCTGGCGAGCAAGGCATAGCCGTGGTCCAGTATCACGCTGTTTTGGATCAGTCACTCGGCTACGCAGGCCTTACGTTGCCAATCGGCTATCTCACGACAGACCCAGAACAAGTAGCTCAGTTGTGGGCGCAGGTGCAGCAGCGAATCCTGTCGCCGCTTCGGTCAGCCGACCAGCCCGAGGTAGCGCTAGAAGGTCTTGATCAACAATTGGGTTGTAGTTCTGCTGAACTAGCACAATTATTGGTCGAAAATGCCGAGAAAAAACTGAAAAATTTGATGGATAAATTCAATCGGCGCTAGTGCTACTCACCCTGGTAGTTCACGGTCGTCGGTATCAGGGTGAAAGCCAACAGTTGGTCTTTCTAATACAATAACCTTTGAAAGGTGGTTTTTGCTTTTAACAATGAAGGGAGTGCCTGTTGGCAACGGTGTCTTCTCGTCCTTCCTCTCTACCAATGTCGCGATAGTGTCAACGACGGATGAAAAGTGATCCACTTATATCTCCACCAACGGCCCAATATTGATCCACCGTTTTACTCAGGATTAGCTTCAGCTATAACCCCGGCCTTTCGTTTCTGTCTGAGTCGATAGCTT
>NZ_PTSB01000038.1:0-34860 GCF_002965125.1 Escherichia sp. MOD1-EC6162 | reverse complement strand
ACTGAGTTTCTCAGAATCATGCGGAATGGTGATGAGAATGCTGATGACATTGCAGGGCGCTTCACCGGGACGTATACCGGAGCTGATGCGCGATCTTGCAAGTATGGGACAACTTGTGAAATTACCGACAAGAAGGGAAAGGGCCTTCCCGAGAGTGGTGAAGGAGAGGCCCTGGAAATACCCCACAGCCCCGAAAAAGAGCCAGTCAGTTGCTTAACTGACTGGCATTACAGCCCGAAGGCTGGCATTTTTAAATCAGATAAAGTCTGACTTATGCCTGGCCTTTGATCTCTTTACGACCGTTGTACGGTGCTTTTTCGCCCAGAGCTTCTTCGATACGAATCAGTTGGTTGTATTTAGCAACGCGGTCAGAACGGCTCATAGAACCCGTTTTGATCTGGCCTGCAGCAGTACCAACAGCCAGGTCAGCGATGGTAGCGTCTTCAGTTTCACCAGAACGGTGAGAGATTACTGCAGTGTAGCCAGCGTCTTTCGCCATCTTGATTGCAGCCAGAGTTTCGGTCAGAGAACCGATCTGGTTGAATTTGATCAGGATGGAGTTAGCGATGCCTTTTTCGATACCTTCTTTCAGGATCTTGGTGTTGGTTACGAACAGGTCGTCACCAACCAACTGGATTTTGTCGCCCAGAACTTTGGTCTGGTATGCGAAACCGTCCCAGTCAGACTCGTCCAGACCATCTTCGATGGAAACGATCGGGTACTGTTTGGTCAGTTCTTCCAGGAAGTGAGTGAATTCTTCAGAGGTGAAAGCTTTGTTGCCTTCGCCAGCCAGAACGTATTTACCGTCTTTGTAGAATTCAGAAGCTGCGCAGTCCATCGCCAGAGTGATGTCTTTGCCCAGTTCATAGCCAGCAGCTTTAACAGCTTCAGCGATAACAGCCAGAGCTTCAGCGTTGGAACCCAGGTTCGGCGCATAGCCACCTTCGTCACCAACAGCAGTGTTCATACCTTTCGCTTTCAGAACTTTTGCCAGGTGATGGAAAACTTCAGAACCCATGCGGATGGCTTCTTTCACAGTTTTCGCGCCAACCGGCTGAATCATGAATTCCTGAATATCAACGTTGTTGTCAGCGTGCTCACCACCGTTGATGATGTTCATCATCGGAACCGGCATGGAGTATTTGCCCGGAGTACCGTTCAGTTCAGCGATGTGCTCGTACAGCGGCATACCTTTAGCAGCCGCGGCAGCTTTGGCGTTAGCCAGAGATACAGCCAGGATTGCGTTTGCGCCGAATTTGGATTTATTTTCAGTGCCGTCCAGGTCGATCATGATCTTGTCAATGCCAGCCTGATCTTTGGCATCTTTGCCAATCAGCGCCTGAGCGATCGGGCCGTTAACCGCAGCAACAGCTTTGGTTACGCCTTTGCCCAGGAAACGGGATTTGTCACCATCGCGCAGTTCCAGTGCTTCACGGGAACCAGTAGAAGCACCTGACGGAGCAGCCGCCATACCGACGAAACCACCCTCCAGGTGTACTTCGGCTTCAACAGTCGGGTTACCACGGGAGTCGATGATTTCACGACCGATGATTTTTACGATTTTGGACATTAGGGTTTCCTCAAGTCACTAGTTAAACTAAAACTCCAGACAAACAACGCGTACCCTGGGTACGCGTTGCCGTTCTAACTTTTTTACTTACTTCGCCTGACGTTTCTGGAACTCGCTGGCGGCTTTTACAAAGCCAGCAAACAGCGGGTGGCCATCACGTGGAGTAGAAGTAAACTCCGGATGGAACTGACAAGCCACGAACCACGGGTGATTCGGAACTTCGATGATCTCGACCAACTGATCATCCCCGGAACGGCCCGCAACGCGCAGACCTGCATCTTCAATCTGTTTCAACAGCATGTTGTTGACTTCGTAACGGTGACGATGACGTTCAACAATTGTCGGCGCATTGTACAGTTGGCGAACCAGGCTATCGTCAACCAACTGGCACTGCTGCGCGCCAAGACGCATGGTGCCACCGAGATCGCTATTCTCGCTACGAACTTCAACGTTGCCGTTTTCATCACGCCACTCGGTAATCAGCGCCACAACCGGGTACTTACAGTCTGGCACAAATTCCGTAGAGTTGGCGTTCTCCATGTTGGCAACATGGCGAGCGTAATCAATTAACGCCACCTGCATACCCAGGCAAATACCCAGATAAGGAATATTGTTCTCACGCGCAAAGCGCGCGGTAGTAATCATGCCCTCTACGCCACGGTAACCGAAACCACCAGGTACGAGGATCGCATCCAGGCCTTTAAGGATTTCAACACCGCGTGTTTCAACATCTTGTGAATCGATCAGTTTGATGTTGACGCTAACACGATTTTTCAGCCCGCCGTGTTTCAGTGCTTCAATCACGGATTTATAAGCGTCCGGCAGTTCAATGTACTTGCCGACCATACCGATAGTGACTTCACTTACCGGATTCGCTTCTTCAAAGATAACCTGTTCCCATTCGGACAGATTAGCTTCCGGGCAGTTCAAGCTGAATCGTTTACAAATATAATCGTCCAGCCCCTGAGATTTCAACAGGCCTGGAATTTTATAGATAGAATCGACGTCTTTCAGAGAAATAACCGCTTTTTCCGGAACATTACAGAACAATGCAATCTTCGCACGTTCGTTCGCCGGAACGGCGCGATCTGAACGACAAATCAGGATATCAGGCTGGATGCCGATAGAAAGCAGCTCTTTTACAGAGTGCTGAGTCGGCTTGGTTTTGACTTCACCAGACGCAGCCATGTACGGCACCAGGGTCAGGTGCATGAACAGCGCGTGTTCACGACCAATATCAACAGCCAACTGGCGAATCGCTTCAAGGAACGGCAGGGATTCGATGTCACCGACAGTACCGCCGATTTCGACCAGAACCACGTCGTGGCCTTCACCGCCGGCAAGAACGCGTTCTTTAATAGCGTTAGTAATGTGCGGGATAACCTGTACGGTTGCGCCCAGATAGTCGCCACGGCGTTCTTTACGCAGAACGTCAGAATAGATACGACCCGTGGTGAAGTTGTTGCGGCGGCTCATTTTGGTGCGAATGAAACGCTCGTAGTGCCCCAGGTCCAGGTCGGTTTCAGCGCCGTCTTCAGTAACGAACACTTCCCCGTGTTGGATTGGGCTCATAGTACCTGGATCGACGTTGATGTACGGATCCAGTTTCATGATGGTCACATTGAGGCCACGGGCTTCAAGAATGGCTGCGAGGGAGGCTGCGGCAATGCCTTTACCCAGAGAGGATACGACCCCGCCGGTCACAAAAATATAGTTCGTTGTCATGCTGAACCTGAGAAGTTAGGTTGAAAAGACGATGGAATAACCAGGACGGGAAAGCAGTATACCCGAACATGACCTGTGCCACAAACTTTCATTATCCCTCCTCTTCGCCAGCGCACAATTGAAATCAGGAGTGAGAAAATAGCCCCTTTGGGGTAAATGTTTTTGACGCAAATCAAGCGCTTGTCATTTAAAAAATGACACAAATCGCGCTTGACCGTGTAATTTCCTTAGAGATCAATTTCCTGCCGTTTTACCTGCTGCCAGACTTCTTCCATTGTTTCGAGGTCAACACCTGTCATTTCCAGTCCACGCGCGGCAACAATCCGCTCCACTTCGCGAAAACGACGCTCAAATTTTTCGTTAGCTTTTTGTAGCGCAATCTCTGCTTTCGTCCCTAAATGGCGGGCCAGATTGACCGTCGCAAACAGCAGGTCGCCCATTTCCTCCTCCAGTTTAGCCTGGTCCACTACAGCCTGCCGCGCCTCGTACATGACCTCGTCAATCTCTTCGTAAACTTTATCGACCACCGGGCCAAGCGTCGTCCAGTCGAAGCCAACGTTGGCGCAGCGTTTCTGGATTTTTTGCGCACGCATTAAGGCCGGTAAACTGCGAGGAATATCGTCCAGCGCTGAATGTTGCGCCTTCTGCGCGCGCTCTTCGGTTTTGATCTGCTCCCAACGGGCAAGAACTTCACTGCTGTTATCGGCAGAACTGTCAGCAAAAACATGCGGATGGCGGCGCTCTAACTTATCGCTGATCGCCGCGCAAATATCATTAAAGTCAAAGCGCCCTTCTTCCTGGGCCATTTGCGCGTAAAACACCACCTGGAACAGCAAATCGCCCAGTTCACCGCGCAGATCGTCAAAGTCTTCGCGGGCAATGGCATCCAGCACTTCATAAGTTTCTTCAAGGGTATAAGGTGCAATAGAAGCGAATGTCTGCTCTTTGTCCCACGGACAGCCGTTTTCCGGGTCACGAAGACGCTGCATGATAGTGAGCAAACGGTCGATTTGATTCATTGGAATGTCCTGAAAATTGCGGGTCTGTCAGGTGTAACACCTTCGAGTAAAGGATATCGTCGGATACGGCTGACGCCATATCCGGCTATGTAAGATTAATTCCCGTGCAGTCGTCTTGCATCGATAACATCTGGCACCTGATTGAGTTTACCCAGCACGCGCCCCAGCACTTGCAGGTTATAAATCTCAATGGTCATATCGATGGTCGCCAGTTGCTGTTTCGTGTCGCTGCGGCTGGCAACGCCAAGCACATTCACCTTCTCATTGGCGAGAATAGTGGTGATATCACGCAACAATCCACTACGATCATTGGCCTGCACGCGAACCACCAGCGAGTAACCAGCGGAGTAGCTCTCGCCCCATACCGCGTCAACAATTCGTTCCGGCGCATGGGAGCGCAGTTCCGCCAGTTGTTCGCAATCGGCGCGGTGTACGGAGATCCCGCGGCCCTGGGTAATGAAACCGACAATCTCATCGCCAGGAATCGGCTGGCAGCAACGCGCGATGTGGTGCATCAGGTTGCCCACGCCTTCTACCACTACACGACCGTTATCTTTACTGCGGTTTTGTGGTGTATAGCTTTTTTGCTGAAGCTGTTTCAGTGCGGCGGCGTCCTGCTCTTCGGCGCTCGGCTTATTAAATTGCGATTGCAGGAAGTTGACCATCTGATTGAGACGGATATCCCCGCCACCAATCGCCGCCAACAACTCGTCGACGTCATTGAAGTTGTAACGCGGCAGCAGATATTTTTCTGCTTCCTTCAGACTGATCCCCAAATGTTCCAGTTCGTCGTCAAGGATTTGCCGTCCTGCCAGAATATTTTTGTCACGATCCTGTTTACGGAACCAGGCGTGAATTTTCGAACGCCCGCGGCTGGTTGTAACATAACCCAGGTTTGGGTTTAACCAGTCACGGCTGGGATTCGGCTGTTTCTGGGTGATAATTTCAATCTGGTCACCCATCTGCAACTGGTAGGTGAATGGCACAATGCGCCCGCCAATTTTTGCCCCGATGCAGCGGTGCCCGACATCACTATGGATGTGGTAAGCGAAATCCAGCGGCGTTGATCCCGCAGGCAGATCAACAACATCACCTTTCGGCGTAAACACATATACCCGATCATCAAAGACCTGACTGCGTACTTCGTCGAGCATTTCGCCAGAATCAGCCATCTCTTCCTGCCACGCAATCAGTTTACGCAGCCAGGCAATCCGGTCTTCATGTCCCGAACGTGCGCCGCCAGCAGCCGCGCCTTCTTTGTATTTCCAGTGCGCAGCAACACCCAACTCTGCATCTTCATGCATCTGTTTGGTGCGGATTTGGATCTCAACGGTTTTGCCGCCCGGCCCCAACACTACGGTATGAATAGACTGATAACCGTTCGGTTTCGGGTTCGCAACGTAATCATCGAACTCATCCGGCAAGTGGCGATAGTGAGTGTGCACTATGCCCAGCGCGGCGTAACAATCCTGCAAACGTTCCGCGACGATACGCACCGCACGAACATCAAACAGCTCATCAAAGGCGAGGTTCTTTTTCTGCATTTTGCGCCAGATGCTGTAGATGTGTTTTGGGCGGCCATACACTTCAGCTTTAACGCCTTCAGCTTTCATCTCTGCACGCAGATGCCCCACAAACTCTTCAATGTAGTGTTCGCGGTCGAGGCGGCGCTCATGCAGCAGTTTTGCAATACGTTTGTACTCGGTCGGGTGGAGGTAACGGAAGCAGTAATCTTCCAGTTCCCATTTCAGTTGCCCAATCCCAAGACGGTTCGCCAGCGGCGCGTAGATATTGGTGCACTCTTTTGCCGCCAGCACGCGTTCATCTTCCGGCGCATCTTTTACTTCGCGCAGATGGGCAATTCGCTCCGCCAGTTTGATGACCACGCAACGGAAGTCATCGACCATCGCCAGCAACATCCGGCGAACGTTATCGACCTGTTCGGAGGAAACAGAATCGGTGTGCGTTGCTTTCAGTTGGCGGATTGCCGCCATATCGCGCACACCGTGAATAAGATTAACGACCGACTTACCGACACTCTCGCGCAGTACGTCTTCGCTGACGACGTTTGCATCGGCCAGAGGGAACAGCAGCGCAGCCCGCAGCGTGTCAATGTCCATACTTAATGTCGAGAGGATCTCCACCATCTCGACACCACGCCACAACAGCAAACTGGCATCCGGATGCCCCTGCGTCTGCTGCAGACAATACGCCCAGGTTTCGGCTAAGCACTCACACGACTTCTGGCTGGCAATGCCCAGACTTGCGATCCATTTTTCCGGATCAAATTCACCAGCCTTATTGATATGTGCACTTCTTACCGCAACCATCGTCCTCTCCTTTAGGGACCTGACCTGCTGAAATCAGCAAATCGTAACTATTTAACGCGCGAGAAAAGTACCATCGATTCCAGATGCCCCGTGTGTGGGAACATATCCAGCATCGCCAACCGCGCAATGGTATATCCTGCTTTTAATAACGCCTCGCTATCCCGAGCCAGCGTCGCAGGGTTACAGGATACATAAACTATACGAATAGGTTCCAGTTTTATAATTTGTTGCATAACGCCTGCTGCACCAGCACGCGCCGGGTCCAGCAACACTTTATCAAAGCCGTTTTTTGCCCACGGCTGCTTTGTGACATCATCTTCAAGATTTTCGTGATAAAACGTCACATTATGTAAGCGATTAAGACTCGCGTTCTGCTGGCCTTTTTCCACCAGCGCCGGAACCCCTTCCACACCAACAACACTTGCCGCACGGGTCGCTAACGGCAGCGTAAAATTGCCCATACCACAGAACAGATCCAGCACACGATCATCAGGCTGAACATCCAGCCACTCCAGCGCTCGCGCCACCATTTTCTGGTTCACACCCGCATTGATCTGAATAAAATCACGCGGACTAAAGGTTAAGCGCAACCCGTTTGAGTCATACCAGGGCATCTCGCCAGAGACGGTTTCGAGTATCTCACTATCGGGGGCGAGATACAGATCCAGGCCTTCAGAATGCGAAAAGCGTTCCAGTTTTTCGCGATCTGCCAAACTTAGCGGTGCGGTATGGCGTAAAATCATCAACAGGCCGCTGGTTGCCTGCACCAGTTCAACATGACCAAGATGGCGCATAGCTTGTAAGCTGTCCAGGCATGCCCTGACTTTGGGCAACAACGCTTCAAGTTGGGGCACTAAAATAGGGCATTGTTTAACGTCGACAATGTCACTGGAACCCGCTTTGCGAAATCCCATCTGGAGTTGTTGTTTTTTCGGTAGATAGTTCAGACTTAAACGCGCGCGACGGCGATAACCCCAGGGGACATCGTCGATCACTTCAGAGACGTCGTGTTTCATTAACCGGGCGAGTGCTGCGCTTTTGCTACGCTGCTGGAGTTCGACGCTGGCGTGTTGTTGCTGACAACCGCCGCATACGCCAAAATGAGGGCAGCGTGGCGTTTTGCGTTCCGGGCTGTCGCTTAACCTGCGCACGACCTTAGCGCGGGCGTACTGTTTTTTATCTTCAGTAACAGTAACTTCCGCGTTTTCCGGCGGTAGTAATCCAGGAATAAATAACGCTTTGCCGTTATGTCGCGCCACGCCCTGACCAAAAGAGTCGAGGTCGTTGACTGAAACGGTTATGATCTGACGCGTCGTCGCGCGTCGTTTTGCAGAGTAGAATTGCGCCATTGGCGAGACTTTCTCAATTTAACAGTGTGACCTTAATTGTCCCATAACGGAACTCCATGACCAACTACAGCCTGCGCGCACGCATGATGATTCTGATCCTGGCACCGACCGTCCTTATTGGTTTATTGCTTAGCATCTTTTTCGTCGTGCATCGCTATAACGACTTGCAGCGTCAACTGGAAGATGCCGGTGCCAGCATTATTGAGCCGCTTGCGGTTTCAACGGAATATGGCATGAGCCTGCAAAATCGCGAATCTATTGGTCAATTGATCAGCGTTTTGCATCGTCGCCATTCCGATATTGTTCGTGCCATTTCGGTTTATGATGAAAATAACCGACTTTTTGTCACCTCCAATTTTCATCTTGATCCTTCATCAATGCAGCTCGGCAGCAACGTGCCATTTCCGCGCCAACTTACTGTCACACGTGATGGCGATATTATGATCCTGCGCACGCCGATTATTTCTGAGAGTTATTCTCCCGACGAATCACCCAGCAGCGATGCCAAAAATAGTCAAAATATGTTGGGATATATTGCTCTTGAGCTGGATCTTAAATCAGTGCGCTTGCAGCAATATAAAGAGATCTTTATTTCTAGCGTGATGATGCTGTTTTGTATTGGTATCGCGCTTATTTTTGGCTGGCGCTTAATGCGCGATGTAACCGGCCCAATTCGCAACATGGTGAATACCGTCGACCGCATCCGCCGAGGGCAACTCGACAGTCGGGTGGAAGGATTTATGCTCGGAGAGTTGGATATGCTGAAAAATGGCATCAACTCGATGGCAATGTCGCTGGCGGCTTATCACGAAGAGATGCAGCACAATATCGACCAGGCGACGTCCGATCTGCGTGAAACGCTGGAACAGATGGAAATTCAGAACGTTGAACTGGATCTGGCGAAAAAACGCGCCCAGGAAGCGGCGCGTATTAAGTCAGAGTTTCTGGCAAACATGTCGCATGAGCTGCGTACACCGTTGAATGGCGTTATTGGTTTTACCCGCCTGACGTTGAAAACAGAATTAACACCAACGCAGCGCGATCACCTCAATACTATTGAACGCTCGGCAAATAATTTGCTGGCAATTATTAATGATGTTCTCGATTTCTCAAAACTGGAAGCAGGCAAGCTGATTCTGGAAAGTATTCCATTCCCACTACGCAGCACGCTGGATGAAGTGGTAACGCTACTGGCGCATTCTTCTCACGATAAAGGACTGGAATTGACGCTCAATATTAAGAGCGACGTGCCCGATAACGTCATTGGCGACCCGCTGCGTTTACAGCAAATAATCACTAACCTGGTGGGGAATGCGATTAAATTCACCGAGAATGGCAACATCGACATTCTGGTAGAAAAACGTGCGCTGAGTAATACCAAAGTACAGATTGAAGTGCAGATCCGTGATACCGGCATTGGTATTCCTGAACGTGATCAATCGCGTTTGTTCCAGGCCTTCAGACAGGCAGATGCCAGTATTTCACGCCGTCATGGCGGCACCGGGCTGGGGCTGGTGATTACGCAAAAACTGGTCAATGAAATGGGCGGCGATATCTCGTTCCATAGCCAGCCGAATCGTGGTTCAACCTTCTGGTTCCATATTAATCTCGATCTGAACCCGAATATTATTATCGAAGGGCCATCCACTCAGTGCCTCGCGGGTAAACGCCTGGCTTATGTCGAACCGAACTCTGCAGCCGCCCAGTGTACGCTGGATATTTTAAGCGAAACACCGCTGGAAGTGGTTTATAGCCCAACGTTCTCCGCGCTGCCTCCTGCACATTACGACATGATTTTGTTAGGGATTGCGGTAACCTTCCGCGAACCGCTGACGATGCAGCATGAGCGGTTGGCGCAAGCGGTGTCAATGACCGATTTTCTGATGCTGGCACTTCCGTGCCATGCACAGGTCAATGCCGAAAAGCTCAAGCAAGATGGTATCGGCGCGTGTCTGCTGAAACCCCTGACGCCTACACGTTTGTTGCCTGTACTGACGGAATTTTGTCATCAAAAGCAAAACACACTTTTGCCTGTTACCGATGAAAGTAAGCTGGCAATGACGGTTATGGCTGTTGATGATAATCCGGCAAACCTGAAACTTATCGGCGCATTGCTGGAAGATATGGTGCAGCATGTTGAGCTGTGCGATAGCGGACATCAGGCGGTTGAACGGGCGAAACAGATGCCGTTCGATTTAATCTTAATGGATATTCAAATGCCGGATATGGACGGCATTCGGGCATGTGAACTCATTCACCAGCTCCCGCATCAGCAGCAAACACCAGTTATCGCGGTAACGGCGCACGCGATGGCCGGGCAAAAAGAGAAACTGCTTGGCGCGGGAATGAGCGATTATCTGGCGAAACCGATTGAAGAAGAGCGGTTGCATAATTTGCTGTTACGTTACAAGCCCGGCAGTGGCATTTCTTCTCGCGTCGTGACGCCAGAAGTGAACGAAATTGTGGTGAATCAGAATGCGACTCTCGACTGGCAACTGGCACTGCGCCAGGCTGCAGGAAAAAACGATCTGGCGCGCGATATGCTGCAAATGTTGCTCGATTTCCTGCCAGAAGTTCGCAACAAAGTTGAAGAACAATTGGTTGGAGAAAACCCGGAAGGCCTGGTTGATTTGATCCATAAACTGCATGGCAGTTGCGGTTATAGCGGCGTACCGCGAATGAAGAATCTCTGCCAACTAATCGAACAACAGCTACGCAACGGTACTAAAGAAGAAGATTTGGAGCCGGAGCTACTGGAACTGTTGGACGAGATGGATAATGTGGCGCGCGAAGCCAGTAAAATTCTCGGTTAATAAACCTCTTGTCGAGTAAAAACCGGCTTCTTTATGAAGCCGGTTTCAGATTGGTGGCAAGTACCTGTGTTTATGCCGAATGCGGCGAGAACGCCTTGCCATGTCTACAACATCATATGAAGTGGTTCACTTGACTCCAGGCAAACGCTAGTAAAAATGCCCCTTAAGAAGGCACATTTACTGGCATTTGCCTGAAAAAATTCGATTCAGCATCGCTGAAACAATATTTTTGCCGACCATTAGGTATATCAGCAAAAATAGCGAGGACTCAGGACAACAGCGTGCCCCAATGTTCAACCCACGGGTTTGATTCCGTTTCTGGTTCCGGGGTCTCGCTGGCATCAATCAGCAGCATTTCCCCTACCCGCTGCGCGCTTTGTTCCTGCAACAAAGCATCGAACTGTTTGCCACCATTGCAGAAATTCACATAACTGCTGTCGCCAAGGGCAATCACGCCATAACGCAGGTTCGGCTGGAAACCGAGGTTATCCTTTATTCCCAGAAAGAGCGGCACAATGCTGTCAGGAAGGTCGCCCTGCCCGGTGGTCGAGGTGACTACCAGTACGTACTTGTCCTGATAGGGTAGCCAGTCACTTAACTCTGGATCTTCAAATACCGTTGCTTTGTGTCCTTGCCCGGACAAAATGGCTTCCGCTTCTTCTGCAACTAACAATGCGTTGCCGTACATGGTGCCAACAAAAATACCAATTTCCGCCATACCGTTTTCTCCCTGGATTAGGAACTCATCTCACCATCCTGACCGGATGCCGCGCTGAACTCAACCCTTTCATTTTCAGGAAGTAGACCGCGCCAACCAAACTGTGATAACGCCTGCATCCAGGTGTCGTCCAGACCCGCGTAAATAGTGAGCGGCTCACCAGTAAAAGGATGCGTCAATGACAACTGGCTGGCATGTAGCATTAACCTCTGCAGGCCGAAATGTTCAGCCCCGCTGCGGTTCTGGCGCAAATCGCCGTGTTTGCTGTCCCCAATGATGGGATGACGCAAATGGGCCAGATGGCGGCGTAGTTGGTGTTTACGTCCAGTTTTCGGCTCCAGTTCCACCAGGCCATAGCGCGTGGTCGGGTAACGTCCAGTCGCCACAGGCATTTCCACCGTCGCCAGACCGCGATAATGCGTTACCGCTGGCTGTGGACCTTTATCTTCGCGGGCATATTTATCAGCGATTTTGTCCAGTTCTTCTACCAGCGGATAATCCAGCTCCGCCTCATCCATCAGCCAGCCACGCACAATCGCATGGTAACGTTTCTGGATTTGGTGCTGTTCAAACTGTTGCGCCAACAGTCGCCCTGCCTCACTGGATAACCCCATCAGCAATACGCCAGAAGTCGGGCGATCCAGACGATGCGCGGTAAAAACATGCTGACCAATCTGGTCACGCACAGTTTGCATCACCACAACTTTCTCGTCGCGATCCAGCCAGCTACGGTGGACCAGCCAGCCGGACGGTTTATTTACCGCCACCAACCATTCATCCTGGTAGAGTATTTCCAACATCAGTTAGCATCATCCGCAAAAAGGGCATCCAGCTTTTCCAGCTCCGCCAGAATAAGCGCTCGTTGCGGGTGATCCGTCGCCAGCGCCATTTCATAGTACGGCGCCACAGCAAATGCCCCTGGTAATGGCTGATTGTTATCTAATAAATCGTGCATCCGCGGGATAAGCACCCACTGCAACCACTCCAACGGTTCCATGGTGTCCATAAAAAACGGTTGGGTACTGTTGAATAGATGCGGCTGGGGTTCATCATTGCGCCAGTGCTGATGTTCACGCAGCAGCGCTTCAAGCGCCTGTAACTGGAAACGAACGCGGTCATGAGTAGTCATAAAGCAGCCTCAAGTAAAAAACTGCCGCGAAGAATAGCAGGAATAAAAAAAGGGAGCACTGTATTCACAGTGCTCCCGATTCGTTTCGCAGCATTCCAGCTACTTTTGTTGCTCCCTGCTCATCCTTGACAACTTTTCCTTTAGCCTTACGGCCAATCGTTCATCCTGAACTATTGCTCCCTGCTCACACCACCCCGATGTGATACTTCATCCTGAAGTGTCCCTGGCCTTCCTGACCCACCGAATCATCCTGACCGGTTCTCATTCTCCATCCTGGAGGTGTCCTTTAACGCGTCCTGCGTTATCCTCTTCGCTTCATCCGGAAGCCTTTCCCTGAAACACCATCCTGGCGTGTCCTTCAGAAGTGTCATCATCCTGATGTTCACTTCATTGTCTGACTCCCTGTCGACGAAGATAGAATCGTCTTTTTCACTGCGTCTTACAAGGAGCTTACAGACAATGCCTTAAGGATAATTTCATATGAAAGTCGAAAAAACAACAATAAGCAATTGATTTCAAATCAAAATATCAAATCTCATCTTATTAAGTATTCGCTTATTTCCTGGCGATCTCCTACAGGGTCTGTAAGAGATCTCTCACAACAAGACGGGGTATTTGGATTACAGAAGAGGCTTAAGTTGGTTGAGGAATTCCGCAAGATTTGAGGCTAAATGCGCCCGTTTACGCGTTCCCAGTGTCTCTTTGCATACTTCGCCTGAGAGATTACACACCGAGATTACCTCCAGCTCTTCTTCCAGCGTCGCGATAAATAGCGTAGGCGGCAGTTTTAGACGTTTCTGAGTAACCAAATGGCCAATCAGATTTTCCTGCACTCGACGGAAGTCATCTTCGCTCCAGGTTTGCAGTAATGTCAGTTTGATATCACCAAACTGCGCATGCATATCCCCGGCAAACTGGGTCGTATAGAAGGTATGAATTGTGGGTTGTATCACAATATCAAACGCCCGTTCAACCGCGTTTACATTTTGCTCACCGGTAAACGGTTGAGGTTGCCAGTATACGGCGTCTTCGGTGGTTGAAATAATGCATGGCGAAGGAACGCCATACAGCTCCTCACTTAACGGCCAGCTTTTATACTGTTCATGCCAGGCATCGCAGTAGCGCGCAGTAAAATCCTTCAGGGCTTGTGCGGTCAAATCGTCCACTAATTTCTCTCTTCACTTAAACCAGATACACTTGTTGTTTAGTTTATCTGGTTTATGACGGTGAAACATGTCTTCTTATGCAAACCATCAGGCACTTGCAGGCCTGACTCTCGGAAAATCAACCGATTACAGGGATACCTATGACGCCAGCCTGCTGCAAGGCGTTCCGCGTAGTCTGAATCGCGATCCACTGGGTCTGAAAGCGGATAACCTGCCTTTTCACGGCGCGGATATCTGGACGCTATATGAGCTTTCCTGGCTAAATGCGAAAGGTTTACCGCAGGTCGCTGTGGGTCATGTTGAACTTGATTACACCAGCGTGAATCTCATTGAGTCGAAGAGTTTTAAGCTCTATCTCAATAGCTTTAATCAGACTCGATTTAACAATTGGGAAGAGGTGCGCCAGACGCTGGAGCGCGATTTAAGTACCTGCGCCCAGGGTAAGGTCAGCGTGGCGTTATATCGACTCGATGAACTAGAAGGCCAGCCAATGGGTCATTTCAATGGCACCTGCATTGATGAGCAGGATATCGCTATCGATAACTATGAATTCACCACTGACTACCTTGAGAATGCCGCCAGCGGTGAAAAAGTGGTGGAAGAGACGCTGGTTAGCCATCTGCTGAAATCAAACTGTCTGATCACCCATCAGCCAGACTGGGGTTCCATTCAAATTCAGTACCGTGGACACAAGATTGATCGGGAAAAACTGCTGCGTTATCTGGTTTCTTTCCGTCATCACAACGAGTTCCATGAGCAATGCGTAGAGCGTATTTTTAATGATCTGCTGCGCTTCTGCCAGCCAGAAAAATTAAGCGTTTACGCTCGTTATACCCGTCGTGGCGGTCTGGACATTAACCCCTGGCGTAGCAATAGTGACTTTGTCCCATCGACTACCCGACTGGTACGACAATAAATTTTTTTTCAGTTTTGCGTGCTGGATTCAAGCATAGAGTTGTGAAAGGCCATCAGGCAGGGCTATTGTAATCAAAGGGAATGACAATAATTGTCCCATAAGGAGTTTTTCTTGATTACACATATTAGCCCACTTGGCTCCATGGATATGTTGTCGCAGTTGGAGGTGGACATGCTTAAACGCACCGCCAGCAGCGACCTCTATCAACTGTTTCGCAACTGTTCACTTGCCGTTCTGAACTCCGGTAGCCTCACCGATAACAGCAAAGAATTGCTATCCCGTTTTGAAAATTTCGACATTAACGTGTTGCGCCGTGAACGCGGTGTTAAGCTGGAACTGATCAACCCTCCGGAAGAAGCTTTCGTCGATGGGCGCATTATCCGCGCCTTACAGGCCAACTTGTTTGCGGTTCTGCGCGACATTCTCTTCGTCTACGGGCAAATCCATAACACCGTTCGTTTTCCCAATCTGAATCTCGACAACTCTGTCCACATTACTAATCTGGTCTTTTCTATATTGCGCAACGCGCGCGCGCTGCATGTAGGCGAAGCACCAAATATGGTGGTGTGCTGGGGTGGTCACTCCATCAATGAAAACGAATATCTGTATGCACGGCGCGTTGGTAATCAACTGGGGCTTCGCGAGCTGAATATCTGCACCGGCTGCGGTCCAGGAGCGATGGAAGCGCCGATGAAAGGTGCAGCAGTAGGTCACGCTCAGCAGCGTTACAAAGACAGTCGTTTTATTGGCATGACAGAACCGTCGATTATCGCCGCTGAACCGCCTAACCCACTGGTCAACGAACTGATCATCATGCCGGATATCGAAAAACGTCTTGAAGCGTTTGTGCGTATCGCTCACGGCATCATTATTTTCCCGGGTGGTGTGGGTACGGCAGAAGAGTTGCTGTACTTGCTGGGAATTTTAATGAATCCGGCCAACAAAGATCAGGTTTTACCGTTGATCCTCACCGGGCCGAAAGAAAGCGCCGACTACTTCCGCGTACTGGACGAATTTGTCGTACATACGCTGGGAGAAAACGCGCGCCGCCATTATCGCATCATTATTGATGACGCTGCCGAAGTAGCACGTCAGATGAAAAAAGCGATGCCGCTGGTGAAAGAAAACCGTCGCGATACCGGCGATGCGTACAGCTTTAACTGGTCAATGCGCATTGCGCCAGAGCTGCAAATGCCGTTTGAGCCGTCTCACGAGAACATGGCCAATCTGAAGCTTTACCCGGATCAACCCGTTGAAGTGCTGGCCGCCGATCTGCGTCGAGCATTCTCCGGTATTGTTGCGGGTAACGTGAAAGAAGTCGGTATTCGCGCCATTGAAGAGTTTGGCCCTTACAAAATCAACGGCGATAAAGAGATTATGCGTCGTATGGACGACCTGCTTCAGGGGTTTGTCGCCCAGCATCGTATGAAGTTGCCTGGCTCTGCCTATATCCCTTGCTACGAAATCTGCACTTAATCTCCCTTCTCCCGGTAACGATCGTTGCCGGGTTTTGTTCTCCCTGGTCACTCACTAAGCAATCTATTTCATTTTCCATCTGAATATTTCAGCACGTCATCATGCAATTAATATCACCAACATCAATATGTCATACAATTTATATTGTAACGCAAACGTTTACCTGCTTTTATAAACCGCATTTTATCGCTGATAAAAATAAAATCTCATCATGATTAACTAAAAGTATTGATTTTTTCAGTTCAACCTACATATATTGCGCGCCCCGGAAGAAAACAGATGTCGTTTAGTGGGCAAATATCGCCCTTAAATTCTCTTTTACTTTTGATTTACAGAGTAAAGCGTTGGGATTATCTATCTTCCAAGTAGATTATTGTATTTGAGATCAAGATCACTGATAGAGACATAAGTTGTGTGTATCTTTCCGCCCTCAAATTATTACGGCGGAAAATGATTGAGCCATCGCCGATAGACAGATTTCATTTTTACGGCCAGGCACCTTCCCGGGCTGAACTGGCTAAAAGCTGAATTATTTGCATTCCTCCAGGAGAAATAGATGGAAACAACTCAAACCAGCACGATTGCGTCGAAAGACTCTCGCAGTGCCTGGCGCAAGACAGACACCATGTGGATGCTGGGCCTTTATGGTACAGCAATCGGCGCGGGTGTACTGTTCCTGCCAATCAACGCCGGTGTTGGCGGTATGATCCCGCTGATCATCATGGCCATCCTTGCGTTTCCGATGACGTTTTTTGCTCACCGCGGCCTGACTCGCTTCGTACTGTCTGGTAAAAATCCGGGCGAAGACATCACCGAGGTAGTAGAAGAACACTTTGGTGTTGGCGCAGGTAAACTGATTACCCTGCTGTACTTCTTTGCTATTTACCCGATCCTGCTGGTGTACAGCGTGGCAATCACTAACACGGTAGAAAGCTTCATGGCCCACCAACTGGGCATGACACCGCCGCCGCGTGCGATTCTGTCCCTGATCCTGATCGTGGGTATGATGACCATCGTTCGCTTCGGTGAGCAGATGATCGTTAAAGCAATGAGCATCCTGGTATTCCCGTTCGTTGCAGTTCTGATGCTGCTGGCTCTGTACCTGATCCCACAGTGGAACGGCGCGGCGCTGGAAACTCTGTCTCTGGATACTGCAGCTTCTACCGGTAACGGTCTGTGGATGACTCTGTGGCTGGCGATTCCGGTCATGGTGTTCTCGTTCAACCACTCTCCGATCATCTCTTCTTTCGCCGTTGCGAAGCGTGAAGAGTACGGCGATATGGCAGAACAGAAATGCTCTAAGATCCTGGCATTCGCACACATCATGATGGTGCTGACCGTTATGTTCTTCGTCTTTAGCTGCGTACTGAGCCTGTCTCCGGCAGACCTGGCTGCGGCAAAAGAACAGAACATCTCGATTCTGTCTTACCTGGCTAACCACTTTAATGCGCCGATTATCGCGTGGATGGCACCGATTATCGCGATGATTGCCATCACCAAATCCTTCCTCGGCCACTACCTGGGCGCGCGTGAAGGCTTCAACGGTATGGTGATTAAATCACTGCGTGGTAAAGGTAAGTCTATTGAAATCAACAAGCTGAACCGTATCACTGCGCTGTTCATGCTGGTAACAACCTGGATTGTTGCCACCCTGAACCCGAGCATCCTGGGTATGATTGAAACCCTGGGCGGCCCAATCATCGCGATGATCCTGTTCCTGATGCCGATGTACGCAATCCAGAAAGTACCGGCAATGCGTAAGTACAGCGGTCACATCAGCAACGTATTCGTTGTCGTGATGGGTCTGATTGCTATCTCCGCAATCTTCTACTCTCTGTTCAGCTAAGTCCTTTCGCGCCGCTTTCGGGCGGCGCTTCCTCCGTTTTAACGCGATGTATTTCCTATGATTAGCGTATTCGATATTTTCAAAATCGGCATTGGCCCTTCCAGCTCTCATACCGTTGGACCGATGAAAGCGGGTAAACAATTTACCGACGATCTGATTGCCCGTAATCTGCTGAAAGACGTAACCCGCGTGGTGGTTGACGTCTACGGCTCACTCTCTCTGACCGGTAAAGGCCACCACACGGATATCGCCATTATTATGGGTCTGGCGGGTAATCTGCCAGATACCGTGGATATCGACTCTATCCCTGGTTTTATTCAGGATGTGAATACTCACGGTCGTCTGATGCTGGCAAACGGTCAGCACGAAGTGGAGTTCCCGGTTGATCAGTGCATGAACTTCCATGCTGACAACCTTTCTCTGCATGAGAATGGTATGCGCATCACCGCTCTGGCAGGCGACAAAGTTGTTTACAGTCAGACTTACTACTCCATCGGCGGTGGCTTTATCGTTGATGAAGAACATTTTGGTCAGCAGGATAGCGCACCGGTTGAAGTTCCCTATCCTTACAGTTCAGCAGCCGACCTGCAAAAACATTGCCAGGAAACTGGTCTGTCACTCTCTGGCCTGATGATGAAAAACGAGCTGGCGCTGCACAGCAAAGAAGAGCTGGAACAGCATCTGGCGAACGTCTGGGAAGTGATGCGCGGCGGTATTGAGCGCGGTATTTCCACCGAAGGCGTGTTGCCAGGCAAACTGCGCGTTCCACGTCGTGCGGCGGCGCTGCGTCGAATGCTGGTTAGCCAGGATAAGACCACAACTGACCCAATGGCGGTTGTCGACTGGATCAACATGTTCGCACTGGCGGTAAACGAAGAAAACGCAGCAGGTGGTCGAGTGGTTACTGCGCCGACTAACGGCGCGTGCGGAATTATCCCGGCGGTGCTGGCATACTACGACAAGTTTATCCGCGAAGTGAACGCTAACTCACTGGCTCGTTATCTGCTGGTTGCCAGCGCGATTGGTTCTCTTTATAAGATGAACGCCTCGATTTCTGGTGCCGAAGTGGGTTGCCAGGGTGAAGTTGGTGTGGCGTGCTCTATGGCTGCGGCTGGCCTGGCTGAACTGTTAGGCGCAAGCCCGGCGCAGGTGTGCATCGCGGCGGAAATCGCTATGGAGCATAACCTCGGCCTGACTTGTGATCCGGTCGCCGGACAGGTACAGGTGCCGTGCATCGAGCGTAATGCTATTGCAGCAGTGAAAGCAGTGAACGCTGCACGTATGGCACTGCGCCGTACCAGCGAGCCACGCGTATGCCTCGATAAAGTTATCGAAACCATGTACGAAACAGGTAAAGACATGAATGCCAAGTACCGCGAAACATCTCGCGGCGGCCTGGCGATGAAAATCGTTGCCTGCGATTAATCTCTCTCCAGAGGCCTCGTTTTGCGAGGCCTCTTCCTGTTTTCTCATCCAGCCGTAGCCTGTTCCGGTATCGAATGTTACCCTTATCGCCTGATCTTTAAGGGGGTTATCGTGGCTGTTCATTTGCTTATCGTCGATGCACTGAATCTTATCCGTCGCATTCATGCCGTTCAGGGTTCGCCCTGCGTGGAGACCTGCCAGCACGCTCTCGATCAACTTATTATGCACAGCCAGCCAACCCACGCGGTCGCCGTTTTTGATGATGAAAACCGCAGTAGCGGCTGGCGTCATCAACGTTTACCGGATTACAAAGCGGGTCGCCCACCAATGCCGGAAGAGTTGCACAACGAAATGCCTGCATTACGCGCCGCCTTTGAGCAACGCGGCGTCCCGTGCTGGTCAGCCAGCGGCAACGAAGCCGATGACTTAGCCGCTACGCTGGCGGTCAAAGTGACGCAGGCCGGGCATCAGGCAACCATTGTTTCGACAGATAAAGGCTACTGCCAGCTACTTTCGCCAACGTTGCGCATTCGCGATTACTTCCAGAAACGCTGGCTGGATGCGCCGTTTATCGATAAAGAATTTGGCGTTCAACCGCAACAGTTGCCCGATTACTGGGGGCTGGCGGGGATCAGCAGTTCAAAGGTGCCGGGTGTTGCAGGGATTGGCCCGAAAAGCGCCACGCAGTTGCTGGTCGAGTTTCAGAGTCTGGAAGGAATTTATGAGAATCTCGACACGGTTGCCGAAAAGTGGCGCAAAAAATTAGAAGTACATAAAGAGATGGCGTTTCTGTGCCGCGATATTGCCCGCTTACAAACTGATTTGCATATCGACGGCAATTTACAGCAATTACGGTTGGTACGGTAAAGAGATACCGGATGCTACCGATTAACACCCCATTGAATTTCATGACCGTGTAGGCCGGATAAGACGCGCCAGCGTCGCATCCGGCATTATCACATCAGCGCAATTACCAGGCGGTATGGTAAAGCTCTACAATATCCTCAAGCGTTGCTTCACGCGGGTTGCCACCGGTACAAACATCGTCCAGAGCCGCCTGCGCCAGTGCCGGAATGTCTTCCTTGCGTACACCAACATCACGCAAATGTGGCGGAATACCTACATCGCGATTGAGAGCAAACACCGCGTCAACAGCAGCATTACGCGCCTCTTCCAGGCTCATGCCTTCCACTTTCACGCCCATTACGCGCGCAATATCGCGGTACTTCTCGCCGGTAAATTCGGCGTTATAGCGCATAACATGCGGTAACAGAATGGCGTTCGCAACACCGTGCGGGGTGTTATAAAACGCGCCCAGCGGGTGCGCCATACCATGCACCAGCCCCAACCCAACGTTCGAGAAGCCCATGCCCGCGACATACTGTCCGAGCGCCATCTGTTCTCCGGCATCCTTATCACCGGCAACCGATCCCCGCAGCGCCCCGGCAATAATTTCAATGGCTTTAATATGCAACGCATCGGTCAGCGCCCACGCACCACGCGTAATATACCCCTCGATGGCATGAGTCAGCGCATCGACACCGGTCGCGGCTTTCAGCGCCGGTGGCATACCATCCATCATGTCAGCATCAATAAACGCCACCTGCGGGATATCATGCGGATCAACGCAAACAAACTTGCGCCGTTTTTCTTCGTCAGTGATGACATAGTTAATGGTCACTTCCGCCGCAGTGCCCGCCGTGGTGGGGATCGCCAGAATCGGTACGCTGGGTTTATTGGTCGGTGAAAGCCCTTCCAGACTACGCACATCGGCAAACTCCGGGTTGTTGCTGATGATGCCAATCGCTTTACAGGTATCCTGCGGAGAACCACCACCAATAGCGATCAGGTAATCCGCACCGCTGTTCTGGAATACACCCAGCCCTTCTTTGACTACGGTGATTGTCGGATTCGGCACTACACCGTCGTAAATCGCCCATGCCAGCCCGGCGGCATCCATCTTATCGGTCACTTTCGCCACCACGCCGCACTGCACCAGCGTTTTATCAGTCACGATCAGCGCCTTCTGATAACCACGGCGTTTCACCTCATCGGTTAAAGCGCCAATTGCGCCCCGCCCAAACCATGCCGTTTCGTTCAGAATCATTCTGTTAGCCATCATCCTTCTCCTTGTTGCTTTACGAAATTACTCTTCAATCCGTAATCCATAGGTTTTGAATTTCTCCAGCACCACGGCAATCTCTTCATCGCTCAGTACTGGAACCGGGTCAGTAATCGCCAGGGTCGCCAGATAAAGCTGCGCCAGCACTTCAACTTCATGCGCCAGCCATAACGCTTTTTCCAGATTAGCCTCACAAGCGATAAGCCCATGATGTTGTAGCAGAATTGCTTTACGATTTTTGAGAGCCAGCGCAACATGTTCGGAAAGTTCGCGTGTCCCAAAGGTCGCATAAGGTGCGCAAGGAATGGAATTTCCGCCAGCCGCCGCGATCATGTAGTGAATGGCGGGGATCGGCCGGTTAAGAATGGAAACTGCCGTGCAATGAACGGCATGGTTGTGAACAACCGCGTTGGCATCCGGTCTGCTTTGGTAGGCCGCCATATGGAAACGCCATTCGCTGGAAGGAAGCTTTCCTTCCTCATGTTTACCGTTGCCATCAATAAAGACAATATGCGACTCCGTCAGTTTTTCATACGGAATGCCTGTAGGCGTAATCAGCATCCCATCCTGATAACGTACACTGACGTTACCCGCTGTTCCCTGATTCAGTCCCAGGCGGGTCATTTCCAGGCAAGTGTCAATAATCTGACGAGCAAGTTTATTTCGTTCCATTAGCTACCTCTCTCTGATTCAAAACAGGACAATAATGTTGTTCCTTTCACACTATTGAATTAGCCGTTTAATTACCCACCATCTTCTTCCTGATTAACCGGAAAGAAATTCACAAGCTTATATTTTGTGACCTGGCTCAACTAATCACAGTAAATAACTACGAGGTCTCTTTTTATAACCTCGTTAAAAATGACCGCTCTTAAAAATATTTATCAAAACGGTCATTTTTCTATTTCCCCTAGCCAGAAATGCCCGTTTTCGGCACAAACAATTAATACGGTCATCTGGTTTGTGTTTTTTATGATTTATTTTCTGAAACGGGCATGAAATTTCGATTATTAAAGTGATGGTAGTCACATAAAGTCACCTCCCAGCTAATAAGTGTGACCATCGTCATATTACAGAGCGTTTTTTATTTGAAAATGAATCCATGAGTTCATTTCTGACAGGCAAATATTCACTGGCATGAAGCCCGGACTCGCTGGTTTTGCACTTTTGAAAACATAACCGATTACGTGCTTAAGCTTCTGAACCTAAGAGGATGCTATGGGAAACACATCAATACAAACGCAGAGTTACCGTGCGGTAGATAAAGATGCAGGGCAAAGCAGAAGTTACATTATTCCATTCGCGCTGCTGTGCTCACTGTTTTTTCTTTGGGCGGTAGCCAATAACCTTAACGACATTTTATTGCCTCAATTTCAGCAGGCTTTTACGCTGACAAACTTCCAGGCAGGCCTGATCCAATCGGCCTTTTATTTTGGTTATTTCATTATCCCAATCCCTGCCGGGATATTGATGAAAAAACTCAGTTATAAAGCAGGGATTATTACCGGGTTGTTTTTATATGCCTTCGGCGCTGCATTATTCTGGCCCGCTGCAGAAATAATGAACTACACCTTATTTTTAGTTGGCCTATTTATTATTGCAGCCGGATTAGGCTGTCTGGAAACTGCCGCAAACCCTTTTGTTACGGTATTAGGGCCAGAAAGCAGCGGTCACTTTCGCTTAAATCTTGCGCAAACATTTAACTCGTTTGGCGCAATTATCGCGGTTGTCTTTGGGCAAAGACTTATTTTGTCTAACGTGCCACATCAATCGCAAGACGTCCTCGATAAAATGTCACCAGAGCAATTGAGTGCGTATAAACACAGCCTGGTATTATCGGTACAGACACCTTATATGATCATCGTGGCTATCGTGTTACTGGTCGCCCTGCTGATCATGCTGACGAAATTCCCAGCATTGCAGAGTGATAATCACAGTGACGCCAAACAAGGATCGTTCTCCGCATCGCTTTCTCGCCTGGCGCGTATTCGCCACTGGCGCTGGGCAGTATTAGCGCAATTCTGCTACGTCGGCGCGCAAACGGCCTGCTGGAGCTATTTGATTCGCTACGCTGTAGAAGAAATTCCAGGTATGACCGCAGGCTTTGCCGCTAACTATTTAACCGGAACCATGGTGTGCTTCTTTATTGGTCGTTTCACCGGCACCTGGCTCATCAGTCGCTTTGCACCACACAAAGTCCTGGCAGCCTACGCATTAATCGCTATGGCACTGTGCCTGATCTCAGCCTTCGCTGGCGGTCATGTGGGTTTAATGGCCCTGACTTTATGCAGCGCCTTTATGTCGATTCAGTACCCAACAATCTTCTCGCTGGGTATTAAGAATCTCGGCCAGGACACCAAATACGGCTCGTCCTTCATCGTTATGACCATTATTGGCGGCGGTATTGTCACTCCAGTCATGGGTTTTGTCAGTGACGCGGCGGGCAACATCCCCACTGCCGAACTGATCCCCGCACTCTGCTTCGCGGTCATCTTTATCTTTGCCCGTTTCCGTTCTCAAACGGCAATTAACTGAACATATTTCCGAATAAAGTGAGGAATCTGTAATGAAAAAAATCAGCTTACCGAAAATTGGTATCCGCCCGGTTATTGACGGTCGTCGCATGGGTGTTCGTGAGTCGCTTGAAGAACAGACAATGAATATGGCGAAAGCCACGGCCGCACTGCTAACCGAGAAACTGCGCCATGCCTGCGGTGCTGCCGTCGAGTGCATCATTTCCGATACCTGTATCGCGGGGATGGCTGAAGCCGCCGCCTGCGAAGAAAAATTCAGCAGCCAGAATGTAGGCCTCACCATTACGGTAACGCCTTGCTGGTGCTATGGCAGTGAAACCATCGACATGGACCCTACCCGTCCGAAAGCCATTTGGGGCTTTAACGGCACTGAACGCCCGGGCGCTGTTTACCTCGCCGCAGCCCTGGCAGCTCACAGTCAGAAAGGTATCCCGGCATTCTCCATTTACGGCCATGACGTTCAGGATGCCGATGACACATCGATTCCTGCCGACGTTGAAGAAAAACTGCTGCGCTTTGCCCGTGCCGGTTTGGCGGTCGCCAGTATGAAAGGTAAAAGCTATCTGTCACTGGGCGGCGTTTCGATGGGGATCGCCGGTTCCATCGTTGACCACAACTTCTTTGAATCCTGGCTGGGAATGAAAGTCCAGGCGGTGGATATGACCGAACTGCGTCGCCGTATTGATCAGAAGATTTACGACGAAGCAGAACTGGAAATGGCGCTGGCCTGGGCTGATAAAAACTTCCGCTATGGCGAAGATGAAAATAACAAACAATATCAACGTAATGCCGAACAAAGCCGCGCAGTTCTGCGCGAAAGTTTGCTGATGGCAATGTGTATCCGCGACATGATGCAAGGCAACAGCAAACTGGCTGATATCGGTCGCGTGGAAGAATCTCTTGGCTACAACGCCATTGCGGCGGGCTTCCAGGGACAACGTCACTGGACCGATCAATATCCAAATGGCGACACCGCCGAAGCGATCCTCAACAGTTCATTTGACTGGAATGGCGTGCGCAAACCCTTTGTCGTGGCTACCGAAAACGACAGTCTTAACGGCGTGGCAATGCTAATGGGTCACCAGCTCACCGGCACCGCTCAGGTATTTGCCGATGTTCGTACCTACTGGTCACCTGAAGCAATTGAGCGCGTAACGGGGCATAAACTGGACGGGCTGGCAGAACACGGCATCATCCATTTGATCAACTCCGGTTCTGCTGCGCTGGACGGTTCCTGTAAACAACGCGACAGCGAAGGAAAACCGACGATGAAGCCGCACTGGGAAATCTCCCAGCAAGAGGCTGACGCTTGCCTCGCTGCTACCGAATGGTGCCCGGCGATCCACGAATATTTCCGTGGCGGCGGTTACTCTTCCCGCTTCCTCACTGAAGGCGGCGTCCCGTTCACCATGACTCGAGTCAACATTATTAAAGGCCTGGGACCGGTACTGCAAATCGCGGAAGGCTGGAGTGTGGAGTTGCCGAAGGATGTGCATGACATCCTCAACAAACGCACCAACTCAACCTGGCCAACCACCTGGTTTGCACCGCGCCTCACCGGCAAAGGGCCGTTTACGGATGTGTACTCGGTAATGGCGAACTGGGGCGCTAACCACGGCGTTCTGACCATCGGCCACGTCGGCGCAGACTTTATCACTCTCGCCTCAATGCTGCGGATCCCGGTATGTATGCACAACGTTGAAGAGACAAAAGTGTATCGTCCTTCTGCCTGGGCCGCGCACGGCATGGATATTGAAGGCCAGGATTACCGCGCTTGCCAGAACTACGGTCCGTTGTACAAGCGTTAATACATTACTCCCTGATGTGATGCCCGGTCGCTCCGGCTACCGGGTCTGAACAAGCAAGAGTGGTTAGCCGGATAAGCAATGTTATCCGGCTATATTGCAGGAGCGATTATGAAACAAGAAGTTATCCTGGTACTCGACTGTGGCGCGACCAATGTCAGGGCCATCGCGGTTAATCGGCAGGGAAAAATTGTTGCCCGCGCCTCAACGCCTAATGCCAGCGATATCGCGATGGAAAACAACACCTGGCACCAGTGGTCTTTAGACGCTATTTTGCAACGCTTCGCTGATTGCTGTCGGCAAATCAACAGTGAACTGGCTGAATACCACATCCGCGGTATCGCCGTAACGACCTTTGGTGTGGACGGCGCTCTGGTTGATAAGCAAGGAAATCTGCTTTATCCGGTCATTAGCTGGAAATGTCCGCGAACAGCAGCGGTAATGGACAATATTGAATGGTTGATCTCCGCACAGCAGTTGCAGGCCATTTCTGGTGTCGGAGCCTTTAGTTTCAACACGTTATATAAGCTGGTATGGTTGAAAGAAAACCATCCACAACTGCTGGAACGCGCGCACGCCTGGCTCTTTATTTCGTCGCTGATTAACCACCGTTTAACCGGCGAATTGACTACTGATATCACCATGGCCGGAACCAGCCAGATGCTGGATATCCAGCAACGCGATTTCAGTCCGCAAATTTTACAAGCCACCGGTATTCCACGCCGACTCTTCCCTCGTCTGGTGGAAGCGGGTGAACAGATTGGTACGCTACAGAACAGCGCCGCAGCAATGCTCGGCTTACCCGTTGGCATACCGGTGATCTCCGCGGGTCACGATACTCAGTTCGCCCTTTTTGGCGCGGGTGCCGAACAAAATGAACCCGTGCTCTCTTCCGGTACTTGGGAAATTTTAATGGTTCGCAGCGCGCAGGTTGATACTTCACTGCTTAGTCAGTACGCCGGTTCTACCTGTGAACTGGACAGCCAGGCAGGTTTGTATAACCCGGGTATGCAATGGCTGGCATCCGGTGTGCTGGAATGGGTGAGAAAACTGTTATGGACTACTGAAACTCCGTGGCAAATGCTGATTGAAGAAGCTCGTCTGATCCCACCGGGCGCGGACGGCGTGAAAATGCAGTGTGATTTATTGTCATGTCAGGACGCAGGCTGGCAAGGAGTGACGCTCAATACCACGCGGGGGCATTTCTATCGCGCGGCGCTGGAAGGGTTAACCGCGCAGTTACAGCGCAATCTACAGATGCTGGAAAAAATCGGCCACTTTAAAGCCTCTGAATTGTTGTTAGTCGGTGGCGGAAGTCGCAACACATTGTGGAATCAGATTAAAGCCAATGTGCTTGATATTCCGGTAAAAGTTCTCGACGATGCCGAAACGACCGTCGCAGGAGCTGCGCTGTTTGGCTGGTATGGCGTAGGGGAATTTAACAGCCCGGAAGAAGCCCGCGCGCAAATTCATTATCAGTACCGTTATTTCTACCCACAAACTGAACCCGAATTTACAGAGGAAGTGTGAAATGCTGAAAACAATTTCGCCGTTAATTTCTCCCGAACTATTGAAAGTGCTGGCAGAGATGGGGCATGGAGATGAAATTATTTTTTCCGATGCTCACTTTCCCGCCCATGCGATGGGACCACAGGTGATCCGCGCTGATGGCCTGTTAGTGAGCGACTTGCTCCAGGCAATTATCCCGTTATTTGAACTGGACAGCTATGCGCCGCCGCTGGTGATGATGGCGGCAGTAGAAGGTGACACCCTCGATCCTGAAGTGGAACAACGCTATCGTGATGCGCTTTCACTACAGACCCCGTGCCCTGAAATCACCCGCATCGACCGTTTTGCGTTTTATGAACGGGCACAAAAAGCCTTTGCGATCGTTATCACAGGCGAACGAGCGAAGTACGGGAATATTCTTTTAAAAAAAGGGGTAACACCGTAATCTCATACCGGTACGCCCGCATGACGCGGGCGGTTATCGAATGATGGGGTGAAAAATATGAAAGCGGCACGCCAGCAAGCGATAGTCGACCTGCTGCTGAACCATACCAGCCTGACCACGGAAGCTCTCTCTGAACAGCTAAAGGTCAGTAAAGAAACCATTCGTCGCGATCTCAATGAATTACAGACGCAGGGTAAAATTCTGCGCAATCATGGGCGCGCTAAATATATCCACCGTCAAAATCAAGACAGCGGCGATCCCTTTCATATCCGGCTGAAAAGCCATTATGCGCATAAAGCAGATATTGCCCGCGAAGCGCTCGCGTGGATTGAAGAAGGGATGGTGATCGCCTTAGACGCCAGTTCAACTTGCTGGTATCTGGCACGCCAGTTGCCTGACATCGACATTCAGGTCTTCACCAATAGCCATCCAATTTGTCATGAACTCGGTAAGCGCGAACGCATTCAACTGATCAGTTCCGGCGGCACACTTGAGCGCAAATATGGTTGTTACGTCAATCCCGCGCTGATTTCCCAGCTTAAATCGCTGGAAATCGATCTGTTTATTTTTTCTTGCGAAGGGATCGACAGCAGCGGCGCACTGTGGGACTCCAATGCGATCAACGCTGACTACAAATCGATGCTATTAAAACGTGCCGCGCAATCGTTGTTATTGATTGATAAAAGTAAATTTAATCGTTCTGGAGAAGCCCGCATCGGGCATCTGGATGAGGTCACGCACATTATTTCTGATGAGCGCCAGGTTGCGGCTTCTTTGGTGACAGCCTGATGGCAATGGTAGCAGGCCGGAGACGGCGCCCCGGCCTTGCCCGTTATCGCTCGTCGCGACGACCACCCACCGCAGCCCAGATACGACGGACATGCACCGTCACTTCTTCGCGATCGTGATATAACTGCCGCGCCTGAATCTGAGCATTTATGCCATGTTCATCAAGCTGTGCCTGAATATACGCCAGATTGTGTGACACTTCTTCGTAGCGTTTTTTCATCGGCAGTTTGAGGTTGAAGATTGTTTCACGGCACCAGCCATTAACCAGCCACTGCGCCATCAATGCCGCAACTTTCGCTGGTTTTTCAACCATATCGCATACCATCCATGAGATATTGCTGCGTGTCGGACGGAATTTGAAACCGTCTTCCCGCAGCCATGTCACCTGCCCGGTATCCATCAGACTTTGCGCCATCGGGCCGTTGTCGACGGAATAAACCCACATGTTGCGCTTCACCAGTTGGTAGGTCCAGCCACCCGGGCAAGCACCTAAATCCACCGCCCACATCCCGTTCGCCAGGCGTTCATCCCACTCATCCGCCGGAATAAACACATGAAATGCCTCTTCCAGTTTGAGCGTGGAACGACTCGGCGCATCTGCCGGAAACTTCAGACGCGGAATGCCCATATAGAACGGCGAATTATTGTGGCTGTAAGAGTAACCGGTATAGCAGCAACCTGGGGCAATGAAGAATACATGCACCACCGGACGCTTCGGTGTTTCATAGTTCACCAGCACGCCCGCATCGCGCAAGGCAGCCCGTAGCGGAACCGTGAATTTACGGCAGAATTTCAGTAACTCTTTGCTTTCGTTGGTGTCCGCGACTTCAACACGCAGTTCACCGCCCTTCTCCACCACGCCCTGCAACATGCCAACAATAGGCGTAATGCGGTCTTCTGGCGGCAAATGTTGGAGGAGTTCTCCTACCAAAAACCACTGGCGGGCAAAAATTAATGAACTGAACGGCAGCTCACGAATTAGCTTATCGCCATCATCCGGTTGATAACATTCATAAATGACATAACCCGCATTCTCTTTCACGCGGGCAAAACCGAAGATTTCCCGCTGACCGGCTTTATCGGTAATTTCTGCGGCGCACTCTTTTTCAAAGCCCGGACGACACAACAATACAACCTTATTCATGACTTACGCCCTTGCGCTTTAAACGGATAGCACCGACTAACATTAACGCCCAACCCGCGAGGAAGCTCACACCACCGACCGGAGTGACAAACGCCCACAAACGCAGATGAGACAGCGCCAGGCAATAAAGGCTGCCGCTGAACAGCACCGTGCCTAACGCGAGGAAAACACTACTCCAGTAAAACCAGATACTGATGCGACGCTGCATCGCCACTGCCAGCCCCAAAATCGCCAGTGTATGGAACGCCTGGTATTCAAGGCCGGTCTGGATCCAGCCCATCTCAACGGCTCCCATTGTTTTACTTAAAACATGTGCACCAAAAGCGCCCAGAGCCACAAAAATGAAACCGCTAATGGCGGCAAAAATCAGCATAAAACGGCTGGTCATGGTCGTACCCTACGTAAATTATTGTTCATAACGAAAGCGGAATTTTTCTTGTTCAGCAGCGGCTTTCGCCAGGATCCATTGGCGAAAGGCGGCTATTTTACCCAGTTCTGCCTGACTGTCATGACATACCAGATAAAAAGCATTTTTACTGACCAGAACATCATTAAACGGGCAGACAAGACGTCCAGCCTCGATTTCAGATTGCGCCATCACGTTATTTGCCAGCGCCACACCCTGCCCATGAATGGCAGCTTGTAGCACCATGGCGCTATGGCTGAATATCGGTCCTTGCTGAACGTTAATATGATTTAACCCCAACTGGCGGGTATATGTCTGCCAGTCACGACGGGACGCATCGTGTAATAACGTATGTTTAGCCAGATCTTCCGGGGTCTTCAAGGTTTTTTCACCAGTTAATAGCAAAGGCGAACATACTGGCAACAGGTATTCGGCGTAAAGCTTTTCCACCCGCAGTCCTGGCCAGTTGCCACGGCCATAAAATATAGCGACATCAACGTCGTCCGCCAGTTTATCTTCCTGACGATCGACCGCCTGGATTCGAACATCGATTCCCGGATAAGCTGAATTAAAGCTGGAAAGTCGCGGCACCAGCCAGTGGATGGCAAAACTGGGGAGTAAGCTGACCGTCAACGCACCCTTGGCGCTACGGGCCTGGAGTTTACGCGTTGCTTCAGTTAATTGCGAAAATATCTCTTTGATATCGAGGAAATAGCTTTGCCCTTCCTCGGTCAACAGAAGTGAACGATTACGACGACGGAACAGTTTTAGTCCCAAAAAGTCCTCAAGTGACTTGATTTGATGACTTACTGCGGCCTGAGTCACAAAAAGCTCTTCTGCTGCACGTGTGAAGCTTAAATGGCGTGCGGCGGCATCAAAAACTCGTAAGGCATTTAGCGGTGGTAATCGTTTTGACATGGCTTTTAAACTTTGATGTTAAATGAATTTAACAATTAGATCACAGTATGTAACCTATTAGTTTTTTTTATCTGAGCCATTATAATTTGTCCGTTGAGCTTCTACCAGCAAATACCTATAGTGGCGGCACTTCCTGAGCCGGAACGAAAAGTTTTATCGGAATGCGTGTTCTGGTGAACTTTTGGCTTACGGTTGTGATGTTGTGTTGTTGTGTTTGCAATTGGTCTGCGATTCAGACCATGGTAGCAAAGCTACCTTTTTTCACTTCCTGTACATTTACCCTGTCTGTCCATAGTGATTAATGTAGCACCGCCTAATTGCGGTGCTTTTTTTTACCTTGCGATCGTGAATTACTGATCCAGCTCGACCATCTCTTTCACGTCAGTGCGGTTGATCTGCTGTTTGTTGCCATTAGCGTCTTTATAAGAAATCATACCGGTTTCATCATCCGTCATCGGTTTGCCATCGGCAACAATGGTTCGTCCATCGTTGGTGTGCATGACATAGTTTGAACCGGAACAGGCACTAAGGGCAAAAGTCAGCATACAGGCAGAGATAATTGCGGCAGTCTTTTTCATCTTCTTCTCCTTAAAGCGATTATTCACTCGCAATAAAAATTCATTAACAGGCTAAAATTAACGCCTAACACTATTAAGCATAAGCGACCGAGTCGCTTTCGCCTGGATATCCAGATGAATCCGAAGGTTAGGGCTATCCTTGTGTCGAAGTGAATTTTGCGCCACGATCGGTTTATCAAGCCGAGGAGTACCATGAACGTTTTTAATCCCGCGCCGTTTCGCGCGCATTTTCCCGCATTACAGGATGCGGGCGTCTATCTCGACAGCGCCGCTACTGCGCTCAAACCCGAAGCCGTTATTGAGGCAACCCGGCAGTTCTATAGCCTGAGTGCTGGAAACGTGCATCGCAGCCAGTACGCCGAAGCCCAACGGTTAACCGCACGTTATGAGGCCGCGCGGGAGAAAGTCGCCCAACTGCTGAATGCATCGGATGACAAAACTATTGTCTGGACACGTGGCACCACCGAATCTATTAACATGGTGGCGCAATGTTATGCCCGTCCACGCCTGCAACCAGGCGATGAAATTATTGTCAGTGTGGCAGAACATCACGCCAATCTTGTTCCCTGGCTGATGGTCGCCCAACAAACTGGAGCCAAAGTGGTGAAACTGCCGCTTAATGCGCAGCGGTTGCCGGATGTCGATTTATTGCCAGCGCTAATGACTCCTCGTAGCCGGATTCTGGCGCTGGGCCAGATGTCGAACGTCACCGGTGGTTGCCCGGATTTGGCGAGAGCGATTACGTTTGCCCACGCCGCCGGAATGGTGGTGATGGTTGATGGAGCTCAGGGGGCGGTGCATTTCCCTGCCGATGTTCAGCAACTGGATATCGATTTCTACGCTTTTTCAGGTCACAAACTTTATGGCCCGACAGGTGTCGGCGTGCTGTATGGCAAACCAGAACTGCTGGAAGCAATGTCGCCCTGGCTGGGCGGCGGCAAAATGATCCACGAAGTCAGTTTTGACGGCTTCACCACTCAATCTGCGCCGTGGAAACTGGAAGCCGGAACGCCCAACGTCGCAGGCGTCATTGGGTTAAGCGCGGCGCTGGAATGGCTGGCAGATTATGATATCAACCAGGCAGAAAGCTGGTGTCGCAGTCTGGCGACGCTCGCAGAAGAGGCGCTGGCAAAACGTCCTGGCTTTCGTTCATTCCGCTGTCAGGACTCCAGCCTGCTGGCCTTTGATTTCGCCGGTGTTCATCATAGCGATATGGTAACGCTGCTGGCGGAGTATGGCATTGCCCTACGCGCCGGGCAGCATTGCGCTCAGCCACTGTTGGCAGAATTAGGCGTAACCGGCACTCTGCGCGCCTCTTTTGCGCCATATAATACAAAGAGTGATGTGGATGCGCTGGTGAACGCCGTTGACCGCGCACTGGAATTATTGGTGGATTAATGACGAACCCGCAATTCGCCGGACATCCGTTCGGCACAACCGTAACGGCAGAGTCGTTACGCAACACTTTCGCGCCGCTGACGCAATGGGAAGATAAATATCGCCAGTTGATTATGCTGGGGAAACAGCTTCCTGCTTTGCCAGACGAGTTAAAAGCGCAGGCCAAAGAGATTGCCGGATGCGAAAACCGCGTCTGGTTGGGGTATAGCGTCGCTGAAAACGGCAAGATGCATTTCTTTGGTGATAGCGAAGGACGCATTGTGCGCGGTCTGCTGGCCGTGTTGTTGACCGCAGTGGAGGGGAAAACCGCTGCCGAGTTACAGGCACAGTCGCCGCTGGCATTGTTTGATGAGCTGGGATTGCGTGCGCAACTTAGCGCCTCACGCAGTCAAGGGCTGAATGCGTTAAGCGAGGCGATTATCGCGGCGGCGAAGCAAGCTTGATGTTGCACGTTCAAGGTCGGATAAGACGCACCAGACGTCGCCTCCGACCTAATGTTTACCCCTGACGCGCCGCTTTCGCCATCATCTTCTTCAGCGCATGAGAAACCGCAACAAAACCAAAGGTGGCGGTTACCATCGTTGCCGCGCCAAATCCTGACGCGCAATCCATCCGCTTCGGCCCTTCTGCCGTGGCTTTCATCGCACACACCGTACCGTCTGACTGCGGGTACACCAGTGCTTCGGTAGAGAAAACGCAGTCCACGCCGAGCTTACCTTTACTGTTTTTCACCACGCCAAAATCACTTTTCAGGCGCTCGCGCAGTTTCGCCGCCAGCGGATCCTGAATTGTCTTTGCCAGATCAGTAACCTGAATCTGCGTCGGATCAATCTGCCCGCCTGCGCCACCGGTCGTGACCAATGGGATTTTATTGCGACGGCAATAAGCGATCAGCGCCGCTTTAGGTCGCACGCTATCAATGGCATCAATCACATACGAATAACCGGCACTCATATATTGCGCTACGTTATCCGGCGTCACAAAATCATCCACCACCGTTACCCGGCACTCCGGGTTAATCTGGCGAATACGTTCCGCCATCACTTCAGCTTTTGCCAGCCCGACGTTATCGCGCAGCGCGTGAATTTGCCGATTAGTATTGGTGACGCACACATCATCCATATCAATAAGTGTGATTGCGCCAATCCCCGTTCGCGCCAGAGCTTCCGCCGCCCAGGAACCGACACCACCGATACCGACGACACAAATATGCGCATCAGCAAACAGTTGCAACGCTTTTTCACCATACAGACGCGCTGTGCCGCCAAAACGCTGACGCCAGGCATCACTTATTACAACAGACATAGCACCTCAGAATTAAAAAGGGTGAGGTTATCCCTCACCCTAAACGCATAAATGCCTGATGCGCTACGCTTATCAGACCTACATAACTCCTGCAAAATATTGAATTTGCATAATTTGTAGGCCAGATAAGGCGTTCACGCCGCATCTGGCATGAACAACGCGCAGTTAGTCAACAATCAAAAGGTGAGGTTATCCCTCACCTGGCTTATCCGTAAAAACGGCGTACAGAATATCACATCAGCCGCTAAAAACGTTACCTGCGCCCGGGGTAATGCCGATCAGTTAAGGATCAGTTGACCGATCCAGTGGCTGTGTAAGAATCCGGAAACGCTCACTCGTTTCCGGATTTTTTTATGCACATTGGACAGGCCCTTGATCTGGTATCCCGTTACGATTCTCTGCGTAACCCACTGACTTCTCTGGGG